>CAZDTC010000314.1:0-3382 GCA_964508125.1 uncultured Candidatus Kuenenia sp. | reverse complement strand
CCTCGTACCACATGCTCGCGATGCCCACCTGCGGCTTGTCGAGATCGGCGGGCTGGAGACCCGTGCCGAGGAGCATCGCCTGCGAAGCCCCTTGCGACCGGGGCTGCGTGATTCGGGAACTGTAGCGATTGAGCGTTGCCATGGACGGGATTCCTTGCGGGGAACGGGCGCGATTGACTGCTGCCGGGGCGAACCCTTTTCGGGAGCGGTCGGGGCAGAATAGTATTTCGCCGACGGGTTTCCTAGCGTCCGCGGAAGCCGTCCACGCGTCCTGCGCCCTGGTGCCCCCATGCCGCGCCGCCCAGACTTCGTCTATCTCGACCTCGGCAACGTGATCGTGACATTCGATCGGCCGCGGGCGCATCGCCAGATGGCCGACGTCGCCGGCCTGACGGTGCACGCCGTGCAAGCGGCGATCGCGGCCGGCGATCTGGAGGGCCGGCTCGAGCGCGGGGCGATCGACTGGCCCGCCTTCCACGCGGAGTTTTCCCGCCTGACAGGGACGGCATCCGATCCGGACCGCCTGGCCGAGGCCGCCAGCGACATGTTCGCCCTCAACGTGGCGATGCTGCCGGTGATCGCCGGGCTCGAGCGGGCGGGGGTTCCGGTCGGCATCCTCTCCAACACCTGCGGTATCCACTGGGATCATCTGCTCGAGCGGAGGTATGCCATCCTGCCGGGCAACGTGGTGGCCACGGTGCTCAGCCACGAGGTGGCGGCCGTGAAGCCCGACGTGGCGATCTACCAGGCGGCGGCCGCCCGCGCCGGCGTGGCCCCGGAGCACATCTTTTTCTGCGACGACATCCCGGCCCACGTGGAGGCCGCCCGGGCCTGCGGCTGGGATGCCGAGGTCTTCGAGTCGGCCGTGGGCCTCATCGACGCGCTTGATCGTCGCGGCCTGAATCTCGGCCTATAGCGGCGCGCAGTTGCGGCTCGTCGAACCGTCCCTCGAGGGCCACCACGCCGTCGATCTCCATAACGGGCACGCGCGAGCCGTAGAGGGAGGCGTGGCCGGGCTCGGCGTCGACATCCACGACCGTGGCCTCGGGCACGAGGCACGAGAGCATGTCCGCCGCCTGCTCGCAGAGGTGGCAGCCGCGGCGGGAAAAGAGCACGATCCGAGGGCGTGAGGTACGATGCATGGCGTCGCGCACGAGCGATCCACGATGAGCGATGCAGCACCTCCCGTCCAGACCCTGCCCGATTTTCTCAAAACGCTGCGCGCAAGCGGGCTGGTGGACGATGAGCGACTGGCCCCCGTGATCGCGCCCTGGCGGGGCCAAACGGGCCCCGTGCCGGAAGAGCTGGCCGAGGCCCTCGTCGCCGGCGAACTGCTCACGGCGTGGCAGCTCCAGCAGATTCGCAAAGGAAAGAGCAAGGGCTTCACGCTCGGCAAATATCGCTTGCTCCGGCTGCTGGGCGCCGGTGGCATGAGCAGCGTCTACCTCGCCGAAAACCCGACGCTCCGCCAGCATGTGGCGATCAAGGTGCTGCCCATCAAGCGGGTCACGGAAAGCTCCTATCTGGCCCGGTTCGAGCGCGAGGCCCAAGTGGCCTTCCGGCTCAGTCACCACAACATCGCGCGGGCATTCGACCTCGAGAATTCGGGCACCGTGCACTTCATGGTGCTCGAATACATCGAGGGGACGGATCTCCACGCCAAGGTGAAGGCGGAGGGCCCGCTCGACGTGCGCGAGACGGCCGACTACATCCGCCAGGCGGCGGTCGGCCTCCACTACGCCCACGATCAGGGGCTCGTGCACCGCGACATCAAGCCTGCGAACCTGATGCTCGACAAGCGGGGCACGATCAAGATTCTCGACCTCGGCCTCGCGCTCGACGACGAGGAAGACGGATCGCTCACCAGAGAGCACGACGAGAAGGTGCTCGGCACGGCCGACTATCTCCCCCCGGAGCAGGCTGAGGACAGCCACAAGGCCGACCGCAGGAGCGACATCTACTCCCTCGGCTGCACGCTCTATTATCTGCTCACGGGCAAGCCGCCCTTTTCCACGGGCAAGCTCGGGGACCGGATCCGGGCCCACAAGAGCAGCCCGCCGCCAAACCTGCTCGAGACGCGCGCCGATGTCCCACCGGCGCTGGCGGAACTCTATTTCCGGATGATGGAGAAGCATCCCGAGGCGCGGCCGCAGACCGCCAAGGACGTGGCCGACGCTCTGGATGCCTGGCTCGTATCATCGGCCGTGAAGCCAGGCGATCGGCCCGAGCCCCCGCGGCGGCCGCCGCCGCGACGAACCCCTGCGCCCGGTTCGGACGTGAAGCGAATTCCGCCGCCGGGCAGCGTCATCCGGAGCGGACCGAGCAGCAGCGCCAGCCGCACGATCCGCCCGGGAGGAAGCGGCGCCCTCGGCCCTGGCCGCCCCGCCGGCAAGAGTGCGGCGCCCTCGCCACCACGCCCCCAGGAGGCGATCGACCTTTCTCGACTGTCGTTCGATCAACCGGCTGCGGGAGCCGGCCCTCCCCCGGCTCCGACATCCGCAACGAAGCCGGCGAACACCGCATACACGCCCTCCCGCCGGTCGTCAGGAGGAGGCCTCAACCACCGGCTTCAGGAGTTCATGAATCGGCAAGTGGCCGGACTGCCGATGGGATTCTGGATCGTGGTCGGCATCGCAGCGCTGGCGGCGATCGGCCTCCTCGTCGGCCTCGCACTCGGTCGCTGACGGCACCTCAGCCACGCGGCCCGATGCGCCATGCCCCCTCGGCGAGCGCGTCGATCGCCACGCGGCGGGTGAGATCGAAGTGGAGCGGGGTGAGCGTCACGTCGCCGGCGGCGAGCGCGGTGACGTCGGACTCGGTCGCCGACGGCGGAGGCGGCGGCTCGTTGGTGGACCAATAATAGGGCCGCCCGCGCGGATCGACCCGCCGCTCGAACGCCTCGCCGTAGCGCGACGTGCTCATCGGCACCACGCGGAGCGTGGGCGAGCCGCGCAGGGCGCTGGTCGGGATGTTGATGTTGTAGAGACTGCCGGGCGTGGGCGTGCGCGAGAGCAGTTCACGGATCACGTCGAGCGCGATCTCGGCGGCCCGGTCGAAATCGGCATGCTCGTCGTACTCGAGCGACACCGCGATGCTCGTGATCCCGAAGAACGCCCCCTCGATGGCCGCCGCCACGGTGCCCGAATAGAGCACGTTGATGCCGGCGTTGAGCCCGGCGTTGATCCCGCTCACCACCACGTCGGGCCGGCGGGGGCAGAACTCCGAGATCCCGAGCTTGACGGCGTCGGCCGGACTGCCGTCGACGGCCCAGCCGCGGCTGCGGCTCCCGTCGAAGATCTCCTTGGCCGTGAGCGGCGTGAGGAACGTGATCGCATGGCCGACGCCGCTCTGCTCGGTGGAGGGCGCCACCACGCTCACGTCG
>CAZDTC010000313.1:0-3396 GCA_964508125.1 uncultured Candidatus Kuenenia sp. | reverse complement strand
CGTAGTAGGCGTCGTAGTAGCCGGCCGAGAGGGCGTAGGTGCCGAGCATGATCCGGCGCTTCACCTCGGGGCCGAATCCCTCGCCCCGGCTGCGGCAATACATCTCGACGAGCGGCGAATCAAAGCCGCCTGGTCTATGCCCCCCACCGGTCTCGGCCCGGTGGCCCCTTCCGGGCTCGGCCCGGTGGCCATAGTGCGCACCGTCATACCGCGCCAAGTTGCTCGACGCCTCGCATGGGGCGATGAGGTAGTACGTCGGCACGCCGTACTTTGCGTGCGGCAATTGAACTTCGTGAATCGTGGCCCCCGCCGCCTCGAACACGGCAAACGCCTCGTCGACCCCCTTCTTCACCTCGGGGTCGAGCCCCGCGGCGTAGTGATCCGGCACGCGGCCGATCCGCAGGCCGGTGAGCGGCTGCTCGAGGAGGTCGCCGTAGTGCGGCACCTCGGCGGCGAGCGACGTCGAGTCGCCCGGGTCGTGGCCGGCAATCGCTTCGAGCACGAGGGCACAGTCGGCCGCGGAGCGGGCCATCGGCCCGATCTGGTCGAGGCTCGACGCAAACGCCACGAGACCCCGCCGGCTGACGCGGCCGTAGGTCGGCTTGAGGCCCGTGATGCCGCACAGCCCGGCCGGCTGGCGGATCGAGCCGCCCGTGTCAGACCCGATCGCGACGGGGGCCATGTCGGCGGCGACGCACGCGGCCGACCCGCCGCTCGATCCGCCCGGCGCCCGCGTAAGGTCCCACGGGTTCTTGACAGGCCCGAAGGCCGAGTTTTCGTTCGACCCGCCCATCGCGAACTCGTCCATGTTCGTCTTGCCCACGATCACGGCGTCGGCGGCCCGCAGCCGCGCCACCGTGTCGGCGTCGTAGGGTGGACGAAAGCCGGCGAGCATCTTCGATGCGCAGGTCGTTGGCTGATCCGCCGTGCAGAGGGCGTCTTTCACGGCCACGGGCAGGCCCGCGAGCGCCCCGATCGGCTTGCCCGCTTTCCGCTTCTGGTCGATTCGCGCCGCCGTGGCGAGCGCGCCCTCGCGATCGACGTGCAGGAAAGCGTTGATCGAGCCGTCGAGCTTCGCGATCCGGTCGAGAAACGCCTGGGTGCAGTGCGTGGCCGTGAGGTCGCCCTGCCGGATGGCGGTCACGATCTCGACGGCGGAGAGGTCGGCGGGCTGCATGGACGGGGGTGGCGTCAGGCCGCTCCCGACTCGCCGAGGACGGCGGGCACGAGGAAGCACTCGCCGTCGTGGCGGGGGGCCGACTGGAGCGCCGCCGCGGTGGTGAGCGACGGGGTCGGGACGTCGTCGCGGAACACGTTCTGCGTGTCGAGCGGGTGGGCGAGCGGCGCCACCTCGGACGTGTCGAGCTCCTCGAGCAGCGACACGAAGCCGACGATCGCGGAGAGCTCGCTCGTCATCCGGTCGAGCTCGGCATCGGAAAGGGCAAGCCGCGCCAGCATGGCCACCTTCGCGACATCCTGCCGGGCGAGCGTCATGGCGGGTCTCGAGCCTCCTCGCTGAAGCCGCCTTACGGCCGGGCGCGTGGACCCGACGGCACCGCCTCTTCCGCGGCCGACTTGGCCTTCTCGACCTTCGGCAGCCGGAACGGCGCCTGCTTCACGAGCTTTGTCACCTTGCCGCCCTTGATGCACTGCGTGCAGACGAGGGCCGTGGTGCTCGTGCCGCGGCCGGTCGTGATCCGCAGCCGCTGGAGATTCGGCTTGAACTTGCGGCGCGAGATGCCGGTGACCTTGGTGCCGACGCCGCCGAGATACTTGGCCTTGCCGCGCAGGGTGACGGTGTTGCCCATCGAAAAACCCTTGCCGCAGACCTGACAGGAACGTGCCACTGTTTTGTGCTCGAAAGTACGGAAAGATGACCGGGAACGAATCGTCAAAAGATACTGAATCGCGTCAGGATCGCAAGAGCCCGAGCACAGCGTGGTGGATCAGGCCGTTCGTCGCGAGCCCGTCGCCGGAGTCGATGTGCGGACGGCCCTGCCAGTCGCTGAACCTCCCACCCGCCTCGGTGATCACGGTCTCGACGGCAGCCGCGTCCCAGGCGTTCATCAGCGGGTCGATCATCACGTCTGCCCGCCCGGTGGCCACGAGCAGGTAGCCGTAGCCGTCGCCCCACGTGCGCAGGATGCCGCAGGCCTCCTCCAGCCGGCGCCGGGCGTGGTCGCCTGCGTTTGCATCAGGCCGCTTGCCGAACGACGTGAAGTCGCTCGTGCAGCAGAGGCTCTCGCCGAGCGTCGATCGGGTCGACACCCGGGCCCGGCGAGGCGCGCCACCGCGCCGCACGTGCCAGGCGCCGCCGCCGGCCGCCGCGTAGACCATTTCATCAAGCGCGGGGAGCGCGATCACGCCCACGACGCCATGGTCTTCCCGGCGGCACGCCACGAGCGTGGCCCACAGCGGCACGCCGCGGATGAACGACTTCGTGCCATCGATCGGATCGACGATCCATTCATAGCCGCTCGTGCCGGCCGCGCTCCCGGTCTCCTCGCCGAGGAAGGCGTCGTGCGGAAAGTCGCCGAGCAGCGCTTCGCGGAGAAGCGTCTCGGTGGCGATGTCGGCCTCGGTGACGGGCGAGCGGTCGGCCTTGGCCCGCACGGCGAGCGTGGGGTCGTCGAAGCGGCGGAGCGCCTCGGCGGCGGCGCGGCGCACGGCTGCGAGCGCTGTTTCGAGGCGGCGGGATATGTCGGCGGGGAGGTCAGCTGGCATCGGTTGACGCGGACTTTGCGGCGAACGAGAGGACGATCAGGAGACCCGCGCCGATCACGAGCCACGTGTCGGCCAGGTTGAAGATCGGCCAGTCGATGATTCCTTCGAGCGTGAAGTGAATCCAGTCGCGCACGGCGAATACGGGATCGCCCACGCGGCCGAGCGGCGCATGCCACTCGAGCCCCGGCAGCCCGAGGCGGTCGTAGAGGTTGCCGAGGATGCCGCCGGTGATCAGCCCGAGGGCCACGATCAGCCAGGGCTCGCCACGGGTCGCCGGACGCGAGACCGTGTACAGGATGCCGACGAGCGCGAGGCACGAGATGGCGGCGAACACCACGCCCATCCCCTGCCCCATGCCAAACAGCGCCCCTTCGTTGAGGTTCGTCTCGAAAGCGAGGATCCGCGGCACGACCACGATGGGAGGCGCGGTGCCCGGCATGCCGAGGCGGTCGAACAGCGCGGCTTTTGTGACCAAGTCGGCTGCCGTCGCGACGACGGCGATGCCCCCGAAGAGCAGCCAGCCGCGGGAGAGGGGCGACATGGCGGTGCGAAGTCCTTTTCGCGGCTTGCGAGAACGGGAGGTTGGGGCCGAATTGTATCAGCCCGGAGGGCCGAGGGTGGGGCGACCGTCCCGGTTGCCAATGCGTCCCCAACTCCCGGCAAGCGGGACGC
>CAZDTC010000312.1:0-3439 GCA_964508125.1 uncultured Candidatus Kuenenia sp. | reverse complement strand
TCGTGGGCGTAGATGGCGACGGTGCGGATGCCGAGCTCGTGGGCCGAGCGGAACACACGGATCGCGATCTCGCTGCGATTGGCGACGAGTAGTTTCTGGATGGGGCGCATGACGCGTGACGGCGAAAGGACTGCCGCGGCCCCGCAACGCCGGGGCGGCGAGCCGGAATCGTACCCGTTTCACGACGGGCGGACAGGGCCGCCGGACAGGCCGGGCGACCGGTCAAGGAGCGCGGCCGGTCAAGCCGGGCGGCCGGCAGGCTCGTCGGCGTAGGTGGGACGGAGGTAGTCGGGCACGAGCGCGGCCGGGGCGTCGCGGACGCCCGCCGCGTGGAGCAGCGTTGCCAGGGCGGCGACATCGGCCGCCGTCGGCAGGCACGCCTCGTCAGGAGCGATGACGAGGTCGGCCCGGGAGCCGAGCGCGGTGGCGGCGACCGCGAGGCCCGGGCCCGAAACGAGTGCCCCGGGCGGAAGCCCCGCGCACCATTCAGCCGCGGCGACGAGCCGCGGCGTTGAAAGACGAAAGCCGGAGGGCGCGTCGGCCGCGGGCATCGCCTCGACCACGAAGAGGTCGCCGCGGCCGGCGTCGTAGGCGAGGTGCAGCACTGCTTCGCCCGCACCCGCAAGCCGCGCCGTGCGCCGCGCGACGACCTCGAACCCCGACACGCCCACGAGCGCCACCTCCGCCGCCCAGGCGATCGCCTTCGCTGTCGCGAGCCCCACGCGCAGGCCCGTGAACGAGCCCGGCCCGCGCACCACGCCCACGAGCTCGACGTCGCCCACGCGCCAGCCGAGGCCGCGCGCCGCCTCCTCGAGCGCGGGGCCGATCCGCCGTGCGTGCTCGCCCGCTCCCGGGAGCACGATCTCGACCACCCGGCCATCGCTGGCGGCGGCCACGGAGCCGAGGGCGAGGCTCGTGTCGATGGCGAGCGTTCTCACGGGCGTTGCGCCTCCGCAGCGATCTGCCGGACGCGGCCCCCCGCCCTCTGCTTGACCGTGCTTTCACGCGTCCGTAGAGTCATTTTTTGGCGAGCCATCTTGCCATCATACGGTCCGCCGGATCGGGGTCGAAACGAGTGAAGCGGGCCATCATCAGCGACATCCACGGCAACCTCGAGGCGCTCGAGGCCGTCCTTGAGGATATCGGCACCCAGGGCGTCGACGCCATCGACTGCCTCGGCGACATCGTCGGCTACGGCCCGAATCCGTGCGAGTGCGTGAAACTGGTCCGCCAGAAGTGCGAGGTCGTGATCCTGGGCAACCACGATCAGGGCGCCCTGTTCGACCCTGACGGCTTCAACGTGGGCGCCGAGCGGGCGATCCGTTGGACCCGCGGCCAGCTCGAGCAGCACGACCGGCTTCCGCGGAACACCTCCGATCCGCTCACCGACTTTCTCGGTGAACTCCCGCGGAATCATGTCGAGGGCTCCTTCCTGCTCGTCCACGGATCGGCCCGGCGTCCGCTCGACGAATACGTGTTCCCCGAGGACATCTACAACCCGCTCAAGATGGAACACATCTTCGAACTCGTAGGCCGCTACTGCCTGCAGGGGCATACGCACATCCCCGGCGTGTTCACGGAGGCGCCCGAGTTCATCTCGCCAAGCGTTCCAGCCGGGGCGGCGGAATGCCGCATCACGTTGCCGGCGGGCAAGGCTATGGTGAACGTGGGGTCGGTCGGGCAGCCGCGCGACGGCGACCGGCGGGCCTGCTACGCGATCGTGGAGGATGACTCCGTGCGGTTCCGACGGATCGAATATCCGTTCGACGTCACCTGCCGGAAGATCCACGCGATCGCCGACCTCGACAACTTCCTCGGCGACCGCCTCACGCAAGGCCGGTGAGTTTTCGGGAACGGCGGTCTATACTGGCGGTTCTCGCCCACCCGCCGACCTCGCCGCAGGATTCTCCCTTCGTGGAACGCCGCTACATCCAGTTTGCCCTGATCTCGTTCGCGATCCTGTTCGGCAGCCAGGCCCTGCAGGCGGTGTTGTTTCCAAGGAAACCGCCGGCGAAGCCCGTGGACGGAGCGGCGGCGCAGCCTGGCGACGCGGCGATCGCGGCGCAGGCCGACCTTCCGGTGGCCCGATCCGCGGACGGCGCCAAGGATCCGACCGATACAGCCACCGACGAATCCACGGCCGACGCCGCCCCGGCTCCGCGGGGCAGGCGCACACTCGGCTCTCTCGATCCCGACGGCCCCGCGCAGATGCTCGTCACGCTGTCGAGCCGGGGCGCCACGGTCGAACGCATCGAGCTCGCCGGCCGGAGGTTCCATGACCAAGACGACTGGTCGGGCTATCTCGGCCACCTCGCCGTCGAGTCGGTGGGCGACGGCTGCCGAGTGGGTGTGGTCGGCGCCGGCACGCCCGCGCAGGCCGCCGGGATCCAGGCTGGCGACGTGATCACGCAGGTCGACGGGACCGCCACGCCCGATGCGGCGGCGCTCGCGAAGGCGCTCCACGCCACGAAGGCGGGCCGCAGGGTGCCGATCGAGGTGTTGCACGCAGGCGGTTCGCGCACGGTCGAGGCGACGCTCGTCCGCCGGCCGCTCGAGGTCGTACGGCCGGAGTATCGCACCGCGCCGGTCGATGATCCCGACGGCCTGCCACACGATCCGCTTTCGTTCCGGTTGTCGCTCGAATCCCGCGACGGCAAGCGCCGCAGTGAGCCGCTCGCCGAGATCCCCGGGCTCGAACTCGCCGACCGCGACTGGGAGATCGATCCGACGAGCGACGCCTCACGGGTGCGGTTCACCACCCGCCTCCCCAACGGCCTCACCGTGGCGAAGGAATATCGGCTCGCCCCCGAACCGGGCGGGCCGGGGTATCGGCTGGACTTGGCCGTGGAATTCGTCTCGACCGGGGGTGAATCGACGATCACCTACGCGCTCGACGGCCCCACCGGGCTGCCGACCGAAGGCTGGTGGTACGCGGCGCGGATCGCCCGCGACTGGGGCACGCTTGGCGTCCGCGACGTGGCCCTTCGGTTCGCCGGCGAGCAGAGCACGCTCGTGAGCGGCCTCAAGATCGCCGACGCCGCGCTCGACCACCCGGCCACCGCGGTGCGCGACGGCAAGCCACTGTCGTTCGCAGGCGTCGACGCTCTCTACTTCGCTTCGGCCCTGATCCCGGCGACCGCCGGGCCTGAGGCGCCCGCGCTCGGGGAAGTGCGGCCGCTCGTGGTGGGCGATGTGCCTCCGGCCGCCCGCCGCAAACTCGTCGACGTCACCTGTCGGCTCGTGTCGCGGCCACTCACGCTCGCACCAGACGTGCCGGCGGTGCACCGCTACGAGATCTTCGCGGGCCCCAAGCGGCCGGAGCTGCTCGCAGCGTTCGGCGCGGAAGGGGCGCGGATGGACGACCTCGTCTACTACGGATGGTTTGGCTGGGTGGCCCGGCCGATGATCGCGCTTCTGCACGCGCTCCATGCGGTGATCG
>CAZDTC010000311.1:0-3456 GCA_964508125.1 uncultured Candidatus Kuenenia sp. | reverse complement strand
CGCCAGCCTGTCACGTTGGAGGCCGCGGGTTCGAGTCCCGTCACCCTCGCTTTCGAGCCCCGCGATTCGCCCCCGGCTCCCCTTCCTTTCCCGGCTCCCGTGCCTCGAACTGCCGTGATCACGGGTGCGGCGAGCGGCCTCGGGGCAGCGCTCGCCCGGATCCTCGCCGCCGAAGGCTGGCAACTCGCGGTCGTCGATCTTCCTGCCGAGGAGCCCACGCTTCACGGCATCGTCGCAGACTCCCCTGAGGGAGTAATCGCAGGCTTCGACGTGCGCGACGCGGCTGCCTGGGCCGCGCTCCACGAGCGGCTCCGCACGGCCTGGCCCACGCTCGACCTGCTCGTCAACGCCGCCGGCGTCGGCGCCACGGGCGAAGTCGGCCGGCTGCCGGAGTCGCAGTGGCGGCGCGTGATCGACACGAATCTCGTCGGCACGGCCCTCGGCTGCGAGACGTTTCTCCCCTGGCTGCGCGAGCACGCCGGCCGTTCGCACCTCGTGAACGTGTCCTCGATCGCCGGCGTCATCGCCCCGCCGTCGATGGCCGCCTACGCCGCGAGCAAGGCCGGCGTGATCGCGCTCTCGGAGGCGATCGCCGCGGAATGCCCGGCCCGGCGCCCGGGAGTCACGGTCGTGAGCCCCGGCTTCTTCCGCTCGGGCCTCCTCGATACCTGGCACTTCACGGCCGCGCATGAATCCCGCGAGGCCCACCGCCGCATGGCCGCGACCCGTCTTGATGCGGCCGCCGTCGCACGCCGCGTGCGCCTCGCGATCGACCGCGGCGAGCGCTACGTGATCGAGGGCTTCCAGGCCCGCCTCCTCGCCCGCCTCAAACGCCTCGCCCCACGCACGACCACCGCCCTGCTCCACCACGTCTACCGCCGCCTGGGCTGACCGAGTCTCGCTTGAGCCGACTCGGCATTGCCCCATGCCATCGTGGGACAGGCTTCAGCCTGCGCTCCAGCCCGTCGGCACGCGCAAGTGTCCGGAGGCCATGCCGCGATGATTTCCGGATCTCGATGGCACAAGGCGGCACGAGCATATCGTCGGTCGACGCCCCTCGGAGCCACGACCGATGCAGACGCAGCCGCAGGTATCGTTCGATGATCTTCCCGTCGACGAGGCCGTGCGCGAATCGGCGCTCGAGCATGTCGCGCGGCTCGAAAAGACGTACGACCGGATCACCGGCTGCCATGTCGTGATCGCCCAGCCGCACCGGCATCACCGCGAGGGGCGGCTCTACTCGGTGAGGGTGGATCTCGTCGTGCCCGGAGCGGAGATCGTCGTCAATCGAAACCATCCCGCCGACCATGCCCACGAAGACGTCCACGTGGCGCTCCGCGACTCGTTCGACGCCGCCCGCCGCCGGCTCGAGGATCACATGCGGCAGCTGCGCGGCGCGGTCAAGCGGCACCTGCCCAGGGCCGAGGGGCGGGTGACGCAGATCTTTCCGCTCCAGGGCTATGGATTCATCGAGACGCCCGACGGCCGCGAGATCTACTTCCACAGGCGCGCGCTCAGCGCCGACGACTTTCGGATCGTGGATCTCGGCACGCGGGTGCATTTCACGGAAGAGGAAGGGGACGAGGGGCCGCAGGCGGCGAGCGTGGAGGTGGTGCACGGGGCCGCAGTCCGAGGAGGAAAGCGCTGATGCTCACGAGCACCGTCGCCACCGCCGACGTCTCCATCCCGGCATTGTCCGCCACAGGCCAGCCGCTCGACCTGCCGGGGAAGCTCTCACTGCCCGAGCCGGCCCACGGGCTCGTGCTCTTCGCTCACGGCAGCGGCTCGACCCGCTTCAGCCCGCGCAATCAATACGTGGCTGGCGTGCTCCACGAATCGTGGATCGGCACGCTCCTCTTCGACCTGCTCACGGCCGAGGAAGCGGGGGATCGCGTCAACGTGTTCGACATCGGGCTCCTCGCAGAGCGGCTTGGGGCCGCGATCGCCAGCGTGCGCTCGCGGGAAAACACGGCCATGCTGCCGCTCGGACTGTTCGGGGCGAGCACCGGCGCGGCAGCGGCCCTGGTCGCGGCCGCCCACGATGCCGGCGTGAAGGCCGTCGTGTCGCGCGGCGGCCGGCCCGACATGGCTGGCGCCGCCCTCGGCCGCGTCCATTGCCCGACGCTGCTGATCGTCGGGGGCCACGACGACGAAGTGCTCGTGCTCAACCGCCTCGCGCTCGAACACCTCGGCGGCGAGAAGCAACTCACGGTCTTACCGGGGGCGACGCACCTGTTCGAGGAACCCGGCACGCTCGAGGAAGCGGCCCGGCTGGCGGCCGAATGGTTTGCGCGGCACCTCCATCCGAGGAACGCGACATGAATCACCTGTTTTTCGACAACCGTGAGCAGGCTGGATGGATGCTCGTCGATCGGCTGCGGGCCCATGGTGTGGAATCCGCGACCGAGAAGCCGCTCGTGCTTGCGATCCCGCGCGGTGGCGTGGAGGTGGGGGCGGCGCTCGCCCGCGGGCTCGGAGCCGAGCTCGACGTCGTGCTCTCCCGCAAGCTGCGGGCGCCCCACCAGCCCGAGCTCGCCCTCGGCGCGGTGTCGGAGACGGGCGAGATCCACCTCAACCACTTCGCCAGCGCCATGACCGACGCGGGCAACACCTACATCGAGGCGGAGCGGAAGCGGCAACTCGAGGAGATCGAACGCCGCAAAGTGATGTTTCGGGCCATCCGCCCCCAGGCCGCGATCCGCGGCCGCAGGGTGATCGTCACCGACGACGGCCTGGCCACCGGGGCCACGATGATCGCGGCCCTGCGCACGGTGCGGGCCGCCGGTGCCCGCGAGATCATCGTGGCGGTGCCCGTCGCCGCGCCAGACCGGCTTGATGCGATCCGCCCGCTCTGCGATCGGATCGAGTGCCTCGTGGAGCCGGTCGACTTCTGGGCCGTCGGCCAGTTCTATCGCTCGTTCGAGCAGGTGAGCGACGAGCGGGTGTGCGACCTGCTGCGCGAGTTCGGCATCCCGGCCACCAAGTGGACCCGCGGCGTGGCGTAGCCGGCCCGACGTCAGGCGCTCTTCGTACGGGCTTCGCGAAGCGGCACGACAGGATCGAGCCCTTCGACGTTGCGCGCCGTGATCAGATAGGAACTCCCGGCGTGATCCGGCAGGTCGAACATCGGGTCGAGCATCACATCCTCGATGATCGACCTCAGGCCGCGTGCGCCCGTCTCCTTCTTCATGGCCTTGCGGGCGATCGCCACGAGGGCCTCGTCGGTGAACTCGAGCTGGCAGTTCTCCATGCCGAAGAGCTTCTGATACTGCCTCACGAGCGCGTTCTTCGGTTCCTTGAGCACCTTCACGAGGGCATGCTCGTCGAGCGGCTTGAGCGACGAGATCACCGGCAGGCGGCCGACGAGTTCGGGGATCAGGCCGAATTCGAGGATGTCGTCGGAGTCGACCTGCGGGAGGAGCTCGCCGAGCGTCGCGTCGCCCTTGTGGCCGCTGG
>CAZDTC010000310.1:0-3471 GCA_964508125.1 uncultured Candidatus Kuenenia sp. | reverse complement strand
GCTCGAAGGGGCGGATCCAGATCGAGCGGAACTGCACCGGGTTGCCGTGGTCCTGGAGCCGGATCGGCAGAGCGTCTGGATGCGCCGTGTAGCTCGGCGGAGCATGGAAGAATGTTTCCCCCTTGATCACCGTGTCGGAGTGGATCGCGACGCCGTTGTGGAGCACGCTGATCCGCCCAGGCTTGGCCAGTGAGCCGTCGGCCTTGAAGACGGGCCGTGTGAACAGGATGTCGAAGGTCTGCCACTCCCCTGGCTTGCGGCAGGCGTTCACCGCTGGCGGTTGCTGCTTATAGAGGGCGCCGCACTGGCCGTCGAAGTAGGTCACGGGTTTGTCGGTGCCGTCGGGAAAAGAGTCGAGAATCTGGATTTCGTACTTGTCCATGAGAAACACGCCCGAGTTGCTCCGCTGCTGCCCCGTGCCGGCCGTGTCGGCCGGCACGCGAAACTCGACGTGGAGTTGGCAATCGCCGAAGCCCTGCTTCGTGCGGATGTCTCCCTTGACGACCGTGGCCACGCCGTCGGCCACCTTCCAGTTCTCGCCGTTCGCCCAGGCCGACAGGTCCTTGCCGTCGAAGAGCACGATCGCATCGGAGGGGATCGGGGCGGGAGCCGCCGGGGCCGGGCCGGGAGCGACGACCCGCGGCTGTGGCCACGAGATCGGGCTCTTCCATTCGGGGCTCGTGCCGGCCTGGCCGCCCATGAGGTGGTAGCGGCGCGACCGGATCGACTCGGTGAGGTTGCGGGCCTGTGCCTCCGCCTCGCCGAGCGGCAGGCCAGGTGGCAAGCCCGGCCGTTGGTGGCCGGCGGCCGCGAGGTAGGCGTCGCGCAGCACTTCCATGCGCCGCTTCACATCGGGTACGAACGCAGCGAAGTGCTCGGGCGTCTCCTTCGCGGCGATGGCGTGGTCGCCGAGGCCGCGGAAAAACCCGCGGGCAAACGCCCAGGAGCCGGCCTCGTTGGGGTGGACGGTGTCCGCAGCGAAGACCGCCTTGGGATCCTTCGTGCGGGCCGCTGTGAGTAGTTCCTTCATCGGCCCGTGGATGTCGATCACGGTCCAGCCGTCGGCCCGCTTCGAGAGCAGCCACGCCGAGTAGGCATCAAGCACGGCGTCGTAGTCCACCTTGCCCGCCGGGCCCTCCTGGTCGGGCCGCTGATCGTAGATCGGAGGCGTGAGGTGGACGATCTTCGCGCCGGTCTTCTCGACGGCGTCGTGGAGTTTCTCCATCCCGGCTTTGAATTTCGAGAAACGAGCGTCGTCGAGCGGCTGATAGATGCCGCAGTTCATGCCGTAGCAGGCGATCACGAGGTCGGGCCGGCCCACGCGCAGCACGCGGTCGAGCCGCTCGTGGAGATTTGGCCGGGGGAACGCGCCCCCGGCGTGCCCCTCCTCGGAGAGCCCTGACACCGTCTCGCTCGAGAGCCCCATGTTGATCACTTCGCCCGTCCAGCCCTCGGCCTCGAGCCAGGCGATTACAGGCACGACCCATACGCCGCCGTGGGTGATCGAGTCGCCGAGCACAACGACGCGTTTCGCATCGAGCAGGAGCTGGCGCGGGGAGGCCGGCTCGGCGGCGCCGGCAGCGACACTCCAAAAAGCGACGGTGAGCAGCACGAACGCGGGCAGGGCTTTCATCGGGCGGGCTCCTCGAGCGGGCAGTCAAACGTGACGACGTCGTCGTATTCGCGGCGTTCCCAGGTGAGGATCGTGCCGGGGGCGTCGGGATCGAGCACGGGGAAGACGTGGACGGGACGGATCGTCACGGTGAAGCCCGCGGCGCTCTTTGTGACGTCGACCTCGACGTGGCCGTAGTGTTTGCCGCCCGATGCGAGCACGTTGCCGTCCCACCGCTCAGGGGCGTGGTCGTGGGCGAGGAACACCTGGCGGTCGTTCTTCGCAGCGTCGTCCGGCGCCCGCAGCGAATCCCCGCCGATGCCCACGTCGTAATAGTGGACGCCGTCGACGATCGAGTGTTCGTACATCTCATCGTGCCCTGAAAATACAGCCCGCACTCCGTGCTTTCGCAGCAGGTCGGCGAGCGCCTGCAGCGGCCGGCCCGACTGCGGATTTCGGCCAACGCCATCACCCGGCGACAGGCCGTGTGGTCCGGATGAAAAGGGCGCGTGGTGGAACTGCACGAAGATGATCCGGCCGCGAACGTTCGCGTCGGCGAGTTCGCGCTGGAGCCAACCATACTGCTTCGATCCCGGGGTATAGTCGGGTACGTGAGGCGCGTCTTCGCGATCGATCTCGTGGTTGGTGTCGTCCGGGCCGTCGTCGCGGCCGCCGTTGGTGGTGTCGAGCGTGAGGAGTGCGACAGGGCCGAAGTCGATGCGGTGGTAGCGATTTTCGTGCCGTTCGTCGGTGGCGCCGTTGGCGGGATGCTCGAAGTAGGTGAGGAACTTCATCGAGCCCATGAGCGTCGCGCGGCCCGAGTAGCCGCCGAGATCCTTCGCGGGATCGTCCGACGGCGGGCCGCCGAAGAGCTCGTGGTTGCCCAGGGCTGCCACGATCGGCACCCGCGAGGCGAGCGTGCCGAACGTACCCGCGTTGTGTCGCCAGAACTCGTCCCAGTCGCGTTGCTCGCCGCCACTCTCCACAAGGTCCCCGACCACGCTCACGAGTACCGGGTTTTTCGCCCGCAGGCTCTCGGCGGCGCGGGTGGCGATGAGGGCGAGGTTCATGCGGTAGCCCGTCGTCTCGTCGGCTGGATAGCGGCCGTTCACCCAGCGCGGTCGCGGGCCGTCGGGCAGCGATGGCGACGGAGGCCATTCGGCGAGGGAGCCCCGCGACTCGGGCTGCGTTTCGCAATCGGAGTAAAAGAACATCCTGACGCCGCCGCCGGCACCAACCGTGCCGGGAAGGGGCGACGTCGTGAGGATCGCCTTCACGGTGTCGTCGCCCTGTGCGACCTCGTAGGGATAGCTCGTCCCTGGCTCGAGGTTTCTCACGCGGACCGAGTGGAGGAAAGGGGGGCTGCCGAGCCGATCGTGGCGGGATTCGTTGGGTTGGTAGGCAAGTTCGCGGGAAAGCACCGGCGCCGACACGAGTTCACGGCCGGCAATCTGCACGGTGCCGGGCGTGTCGTCGTTCGACAGCCAGCGGATCGTCATCGCGTCGGGGGCGGGATTCTGCAGATAGGGGCGGACGCGGAAGGCCGACGCCAGCGGCGGCTCCTCCGCGCGGCCGATGACGGACACGAAGACGAGCCCCAGCCAGATCATGGCGATCGCGTGCATCTCACTGCTTTCCGACGGGCTTGGCTCCGGTGCGAATCGCGAACAGGTGGCTCTTGTTGGCGATGTAAAGCGTGTCGCCGGCCACGATCGGCGTCGAGTAGACGCTGTTGCCCATGTTGATCTCGGCGAGGATTTCCTTTTCCTTGCCCAGTTTGAATACCGTGATGTCGCCGTCCTCGTCGCCGATGTAGACCTTGCCGTCGGCGATGAGCGGCGATCCCCAGGACGCCGCGA
>CAZDTC010000309.1:0-3482 GCA_964508125.1 uncultured Candidatus Kuenenia sp. | reverse complement strand
GAAGCCGATGTGGTTGGTAGCGCTCGAGATCTCGCCCTTGCCGCGGGTGCCCACGATGTATCGGGCACAGTACTGCTCCGAGCAGAGGTAGCTGCCGCCGCGCTGCACGCGCTTCGCTTGGCCTGGCTCGAGGGGGTCGAAGCTCGAGTCGGGGCCCTGCGGATCGATGGCGACGCCGCCCGTGGCCGCGGCCTTCGCGTAGGTGTCGGGGCGGTACCAGTCGGAACACCATTCCCAGACGTTGCCCGACATGTCGTGGAGCCCGTAGCCGTTGGGCGGAAACCGGCCCACGGGAGCCAGGCCGGGGTAGCCGTCGTCGCCGGTGTTTTCGCCGGGGAAGCGGCCCTGCCAGGTGTTGGCCATCCACCGGCCACTCGGGAGGAAGTCGTTGCCCCAGGGATACGTGGAGCCCGCGAGGCCGCCGCGGGCGGCGAATTCCCATTCGGCCTCGGTGGGAAGCCGCTTGCCGGCCCAGCGGGCGTAGGCCTCGGCATCCTCGAAGGCCACGTGCACGACCGGTTCGTCGTCGTGGTCATCGACCGTGCTATCCGGGCCGAGTGGATGCCGCCAGTCGGCCCCCTTCACGTAGGCCCACCAGCGGAGGTGGTCGTCGAGTGGCACCGGCTCGGCGGGCGGCGTGAACACGACCGATCCGGCGACGAGGTTCTCGGGCGGGGCGCCGGGAAAATCCTCGGCTCGTGGCATGCGTTCGGCGACGGTGACATAGCCCGTTGCAGCAACGAACGCGGCGAACTGCTTGTTCGTCACTTCGGTGACATCCATCCAAAAGCCATCGACACGTACGCGGTGCACCGGGCGGGCGTCGTTCATCGGGTCGGGGCCGCCGTGCGGCAGTGAGCGAGGATCGAGACAGCCCATCGTGAATTCGCCGCCGGGAATCCACTTCATGCCCGCAGGTGCCGGTCCCGGCGGCGCGGGGGTGCGCCCGATCGTCGCAGTGAACCGACCGGGCCGCGGAGGTGCCACGGCGGCCGGTTCGTCGATGGCAAGCCGCGCGAGCCACCATACGAGGGCCGCTGCTCCCATGCCGAAGGTGATCTGCAGGGCAAGGCCTGGGCGTGCCATGTGAGTCCTATGCCGATGCCTTGCGGAGCGTCTCCTCGAAACGTCGCCGCAGCGCCCGGCGTCTCCGCGCGTCCCACCATTTCACGAAGACTTTCCGCGCCTCGTCGGCCCGCCGCTCCTCCTGATCGCGGAGCCGCGCGAGCACGTCGCGGTTCACCGCGGCCGACTTCTCGTGGGACAGTCGGCGGAAGCGATCGGCCGCAGCGGCATGATCGGTGAAATCCCCCAGGGTTTGCTGGAGTTGTTCGAGAGCGTCGTAACATCGTGCCCGCATCCGGGGCGGGAACACCGACGAAAAGATCTCCATGGCATACCGCAGCTTCTTGCCCTCGATCCGCAGGGCGTGGATCTCCTCGGCGGTACGGAGCTTCCGGTCGGCTGTCGAGAAGAAGCTGCGAGTCAGCGGCCGCAGACGCAGCTGGGCGTACTCGCGAAACGTCGGGTGGCCGCGGCCGTCGCCGATCCCGGCGATGAGCCGTTCGACGCGATCGAGCCAATCGGCGTCGATGAGTCGCTCGTGCTGCGTGCGGATCGGCTTCCGCGATACCTCCCGCTGTTTGGAGAGCATGGCCACGAGCCGCCGCCGGGCCCGTGCTCCCGGCGTCTCGCCGGCCTCGCCGGCGAGACGATCGGTGAGCACGTCGAGGTCGCGCGCCTCTCCTGCTGAGCGGCGGATGCGGCGCAGCCGTTTCGCAAACCAGCTCGCCCGCTTCGCCGGGAGCAGGTCGTGAAACGCATCGATCGCGGCTATCGCTCGCCTCGTCGCCACCCGCAACCGATGTACGCTCTCGGCGTCACGCACGGTTTGAGATCCGGCAGCAGGCAATTCCCGCCAGACGGCGTCGAGCCGCTTGCGGAGCGTTCGTGTGGCGACCGTCCGGGCCGGGCAACGGCCGTCTTCGATCACGATCCACGCGCTCGATAATTTCATGGGGAAACGGCCCGCGACCCGGTTTTCACCTCTGGACGGCTACTGTAGCGGCCATTCCAGACGCGTTTCCAGCGAGCGTGAAATTCGCCGGCGCCCGGTGGGCTAGGGAGCCCCGATCTTGGGGCCCGGCTCGACGGCAGAAGGCTTGCTGACGGTGACAATGGATGCGAACACCGTGCCTTCACCCAAGCAGCCCTCGCCCCTCCAAACGCGACCGGTGAGCGTGACGATATCGCCCGGCGCCACGATGTCGAGCTGGGATGCATCGACGTGCACTGCAGTATCCGGTGCGATCGGCAGCGACAGCCGGCGGATCCTGCCCGCGGCGACCTGGAGCACGAGCGTGTCGGCCTGCCGCTTCACCACGGTGCCCACCACCGACTCGACGCGGCCGGCCTGGATAGCGACGGGCTTGAATCCCGGCGGCGGCGTGATCACGTCGATCGCCTCGAGCGGCTGCGTTCCAGCGCCTTTCGAGTCCACTTCGGCTTGCACCCGCACGGTCAATCCCGGCCGCAGCGCCGACAGGGGCAGCGGGCCGCTCACCGTGAGTTTCGAGACGCCGGCCGGGTGGAGCGCCGCCACGTGCGTGGGGGCATCGGCTCCCGGGGTTGCAGCCGTGGTGAACGCGATCATGCCCCCTCGGATCGTACCGGCGGCGCCGACGACGATACCCTTGAACTCCTCCTCAGGCAGCGCGTCGATCGCGACCTTGTTCATCTCCACCGGAATGGTGATCGCCTTGTTCGTATTGCGGCAGGCCCCGAGGTTCCAGAGCCGTTCATAGGCCTGCTGGATCGCGGCCGATTTGTAGAAGGTTCCCCACCGCAGCGTGCCGTCGGGGGCGACTGGCGGCAGGTTCTGCGTGTCGGCGTAGGGGTTGTACGCATTGAGAGGGGCGGCGGACGTAGGCGGCGCAGCCACTGCCGCCATGGCCACGAGGGTGGCCAGGCCACGTCTGGCACGCGAATGCGGCAGGGAGCAGCGCATGGGATGAATTTCGGCATCCCTGCCCACACCAATCCAGCTGGTTTGCTCAGGCCCCTTCGTCCGGAACCTGTCCCTCGTCGAGCGTCGCTACATCGCCCGCTTCCGGGGCCAGCCCCAGTTCCTCGCCTGGCTGCTGGGCTTCCAGGAGCGGGAACTGCCTCGTGAGCACCGTCTCCCGGTCGAGCCGGAGCGATTCCAGGGCCTCGGGGCGAACTCGGACCTCCGACGACTGGAACGTGTTGAACCCCGTGCCGGCCGGGATGAGGTGGCCGAGGATGACGTTTTCCTTGAGCCCGACGAGGTTGTCGACCTTGCCGGCCAACGCCGCTTCGGTGAGCACCTTGGTGGTTTCCTGGAAACTGGCCGCCGAGATGAAGCTCGAACTCTGGACGCTCGCCTTCGTGATGCCGAGCAGCTGCGTGCTCGCCGTGGCAGGCTTGGGCTTGGTGCCCTTGGCGGGCGTGCCGCCGAGCGC
>CAZDTC010000308.1:0-3513 GCA_964508125.1 uncultured Candidatus Kuenenia sp. | reverse complement strand
GTCAAGAGCCTCGTGGTCAAGAACCACAGCGATTCCACGCGCGTGATCCGCGTCGAGAAGAGTACAAAGGGCCCCGTGACGGGCGCCGACATCCAGACCGACGACGCCGTCGAGGTCGTCAACAAGGATCTCGTGCTCGCGACGCTCACCGACGACGTGCCGTTCGAACTCGAAATGGTGGTCGAGAATGGTCGCGGCTACGTGCCAGCCAGCGAGCACAGCACCGAAGACCAGGAGATCGGGATTATCCCCGTCGACGCCGTTTTCAGCCCGGTCACCCGCGTCCGCTATGAGGTCGAGGAGACCCGCGTCGGTCAGAATACCAACTACGACAAACTGACGATGGAAATCTGGACCGACGGTACCGTGACGCCTGAAATGGCGCTCGTCGAGGCGGCCAAGATCCTGCGGAAGCACCTCAATCCCTTCGTTGGCTACGGCAAGCCGGGGCCGTCCGTCAACCTGGCAGCCCACGCCGACGTGCTGTCGATCGAGGCGCCGCTCGAGAGCCGGCTCGGGATGCTCGTGTCGGATCTCAAGCTCTCGCTGCGGGCCAACAACTGCCTGCACGAGGAGGGGATCCAGACGGTCCGCGATCTCGTGTCGCGCTCCCGCGATGAACTGCTCGAGGTTCGGAATTTCGGTGAGACGACGCTCGAGGAGATCGAGGAGAAACTCGCTGAACTTGGCCTCAAGCTCGGCATGCCGGTGCCGTCGACGGCGGAGGCCTGACTCGCCGTTGTCGGCGTCTCACGACCAACACACCCAACCCCAGCCAGGATTTGACCCATGCGCCATCGTCGCAAAGGCCGTGTGCTCGGCCGCAGCCCTTCCCACCAGAGGGCGCTCCTCCGCAATCTCGCTTCGGCCCTGATGCTCACGGAGCGGGAGTCCGACGTCGACGAAGTCGGCGCGGCTGCGAACCCCGGCCGCATCATCACCACGGTCGCCAAGGCCAAGGAAGTTCGGCCGCTCGTGGAGCGGTGCATCACGATCGCGAAGCGCGGTCTGGCCGCGGCGGATCGGGCCCGCGAGTTCGGCACGACCGCCGACCGCGACTCGGCGGAATGGAAGAAGTGGCGGCAGGGTGAACAGTGGCGGAAGTGGGCCGCCGCCTCGGCGCCCGCGGTCACCGCCCGGCGTCGGGTGGTGACGCTCCTCGGCGACAAGCAGGCGGCCCGGGTCGTGTTCGAGAAGATCGCGCCCCGCTACGTGGACCGCCCTGGCGGCTACACGCGGATCCTGAAACTGGCGACGCCCCGCCTCGGCGATGCCGGCCCGCGGGCCGTGCTCGAGTTCGTGGGACGCGAAGTGGGCGCCGACCGAACTCCCGCCCCGAAGGTCGAAGCCGCCCGCCCCCCGCGCAAGGCCAAAGCCGGCAAGTAGTAAGGCGGTCACGCGCGCCGGCTCGTGGCTGCCCACGCCCTCTCGCTTGACGTTCGCCTCAACGACCAATCCGCCTGCGGCGGATCGGCGCCCGATGCCGGTGCGCAATCAACAGGGCTGTGACAGGCTGAAGCCTGTCCTACGGGGCCCGCCCGGGCCTGCGGAATAGGCCGGGGGGCTTCCCGCGAATACACTTGAGGATGTCGGGCGAAGCCGGATTCAGTTGGCAGGAGCGGGCTCATGGTGCGGGCGTGGCAGGCGTGCTTGGTGGCAGCCGTGGCGTGTGCGACGGTCTGCCAACCGCCGGTGCGGGCTGCCGGCGACGAGAGCTTCGGCATCCCTCAGGTGAAGTTCATCAACGAGCAGGTGTCGGCAGGGTGGGCCGATGCCGACGTCGACCCGTCGCCGGCCGCCACCGACGGCGAGTGGTGCCGCCGGGTGCACCTCGACGTGATCGGCCGGATTCCGACGATCGAGGAACTGCAGGCGTTCCTCGCCGACTCGTCCCCCACCAAGAAAGCCGACCTCGTCACCCGCCTGCTCGGCGAAGACTTCATCGACGAGTATGCCCGCAATTGGACCGACGTGTGGACGACCGTGCTGATCGGCCGCGACGTCGACAACGACAACGTGAGCCGCCCCGGGATGCGGCAGTGGCTGCGTCGGGCGTTCTCCAAGAATATTCCCTACGATCGATTCATGGAGGAGCTCGTCACGGCGACCGGCGCAAACGCGAACAAGGACGGGGTCCGGGGCTTCAACGGCGCCACCAATTTCCTCTCCGGAAAGATGGAGGAGGGGGGCGTGCAGGCCACGGCCAAGACGGCCCAGATTTTTCTCGGCGTGCAGGTGCAGTGCACGCAGTGCCACAACCATCCGTTCAACAAGGGGAAGCAGAATCAGTTTTGGGAGATGAACGCCTTCTTCCGCCAGGCCCGGGCCCTGCGCCGGTTCGAGCAGACGATGGACGTGCAGTCGATCGAACTGGTCGACGAGGACTTCGAGGGCGAGGGAGGCGATCCCGAGGCGGCCGAGATCTACTACGAGCTTCGCAACGGCCTCAAGAAAGTCGCCTACCCGGTCTTTATCGACGGCACCGAGATCCCGCAGAGCGGCTATCTGCCGGGGAAGAAGGAGGACGGCTCGGAATACGGTGTGAATCGCCGCCGCGAGCTCGCCCGGTTGATCGTGGGAAGCCCTCTCTTTCCCAAGGCGATCGTGAATCGGATGTGGGCGCACTTCCTGGGCTATGGGTTCACGAAGCCGATCGATGACCTTGGCGATCACAACCCGCCATCCCACCCGGAACTGCTCGACGGCCTGGCCGAGCAGTTCCGCGAGCAGAGCTTCGACCTCAAGGAGCTCGTGCGGTGGATCGTCCTCTCCAAGCCCTATGCGCTCTCGAGCAAGGGCACGGCGAGGAACACGAAGGACGATCCGACGCTCGGCGAGAAGCCGAAGTTCTCCCGTTTTTATCTGAGGCAGATGCGGGCCGAGGACCTCTACGAGTCGCTCCTCACGGCCACCGAGGCCGATAGGAGCCGTGCAGCCGAGGTGGCCGCCAAGAAAAAGGACGAGTGGCTCGGCCAGTTCATCATCGCCTTCGGCACCGATGAGGGGGATGATTCCACAACGTTCAACGGCTCGATCGCCCAGGTGCTGATGATGTTCAACGGCGATCTCGTGAAGGTCGCGACGAGCACGGGCAAGGGCGGGTTCTTGGATCGCGTTGCCAGCAGCGGTGCGAAAAACCAGGCCAAGATCGACGCTCTCTACATGGCGGCGCTCGCCCGCAAGCCTTCTCAGAAGGAGACGGCCGCCGCCAACAAGCTGATGCAGGACCGCAAGGGAGATGCGGTCGGAGCCCTCCAGGACGTCTGGTGGGCCGTCCTCAACTCGAACGAATTCATCATCAATCACTGAGCCTTTCGGAGCTTTCGATGTTCACGACACCCCACGACATGACGCGCCGGCACTTCATGAGCCACCTCGCGGGGGCGGCCGCGCTCGCTGCGCCGGCCACGGCCTTCACGAACTCGATCCTCGCCAATGCCACCGACATGAAGAAGCGGCACAAGTCGGCGATCCTGCTCTGGATGGGAGGCGGTCCGAGCACGATGGACATCT
>CAZDTC010000307.1:0-3524 GCA_964508125.1 uncultured Candidatus Kuenenia sp. | reverse complement strand
CCAGACCCGTGAATTCGGCGGCCCGCTTTTCAGCCAGTTGTCGATCGAGTGGGTCGTCCAACTGGGCGACTATGGTTTCGTAAAGCTCCACCGAGTGGTTTTTAATTTCCTGCCGAAAGGCTTCCGGTGTTTCTTCCTTTTCTGCCACTTCCCACCAGCGCCCCGCTACATCAAATATCTTCTTTGCATCTGGATTGTCGCCAAGTGTCAGCTCTTCTTTCGCGACCGACTGCAACTCACCTTCGGTGCATAAAGAAAGCTCTGGCAGCCCGTCTTTCCAGTTGCCGCAAACGAAGCAAAGATACTTGCCCATAGTGCCGGAGGTGACCGCTTCCGGCGCAATTGGCTCGCCTGCAGACGGAGTCAAGACAAGGCGGAAGCCCCACTGGCTGGATCGCGCCTTCCAGCTACCGGGGTGTTCGGGATTGCCTGCGTGCCGGAGGCATTGTTTGGCGGAGGAGTACCAGCTACCGCCCCGGAGGACCCAAAATTGGGTGGGTAAGGACCACCACTCTGGGCCCGTCACCGCATCACCAAGGTTAGCGACGGTAGATCTGCTTATGCTCCACTCCGCCACGTTTCCGTGCATGTCGAACAGTTCCCAGGCGTTGGGCATCTTCTCGCCAACCGGGCGCGTTGTTTTGGGTCCTGAGTGGTCCCAGAACCAGCCATACTCGCCAAGTTTCGACTCATCATCGCCGAAAGGATACTTGGTCGTCGTTCCAGCCCAGCACGCATACTCCCATTCCGCCTCCGTCGGCAGTCGATACACCCGGCCAGCATTGCGCTCTTTAGGCGACGCCGAAAGCTTCTTGCAAAAATCAACCACCTCCGGCACATTCACACTTTCGACAGGCCGGTCATCATCCTTCCAAAGGCTCGGCACGCGCCCCATCACCTGCTTCCACTGGGCGTTCGTCACTTCATGCACGCCGATGTAGAACGGCTTCGTAATTGTCACCTGATGCCGTTTCCCCTTCTCGTCCATTACTAATGTGCCCGCCGGGATCAGCCTCAGTTGCACCCCGATAGAGTTTGTGAGCCGCTCGGGCGTGGGTCTTACCACGGCCGCTGGTCCAATGATGCCGGAGGTAGACGACGCGAGTGGGGAAAGGATTTGCGGCAATGCTTTCGGAGGAGGCGGCGCGAGGGCCGCCGCCACCACCTCGGCGGCCGCCTTGCCGGAGGCGATCTTCCCCTTCGGAGCCCGGGCTTCGACGGTGTACATCCGCCCGCCGATCACGACGGCGTACAGCCAGCGTTCGATCGTCTCATTGGGCACCATTGTGGAAACAGCGATACCCCAGACGACACCGAAATGGGGCCCCAGTCTCACGGCCGCCGGATCTTGTAGCCACTCGGTCATGCCGAGCAACAGTTTCACGTTGGTATCGATCCTTGCAGCGAAACCCTGGTGGTTTTCGGCGGTGACCTCGGCGAAGCCATTTGGTGCATTCTCGGCCGTCACCAGAATCTTGGGATAATGCTTCTGCGCACTGGGCTGATAACTCACGAGCCTGTCGTTCTCCTGCCGCGCGGACCAGCCCCAGCCCGCGGGTGCTGGCACCGCCATCCTGCCGTCGTCGAAGTAGAGCCCCGTGTCGAGATCCACGGCCGGCGGCGCGACAGGTGCGGATCCTTCTATGCGATAGGACAGGGGATAGCTCCCGTAATGGGACGTTGTCACGCCATTCCTTTCAGTGCCTTGGTAGAAGTCCTGTCCGGGAAGCATGGTCACACGCACGACCCCAGTTTCGCCAGGGATCAGGACCCCAGCATGAACAGCTGCTCTCGAAATTGCGGAGTCGGCCGTATAGGGATTGTCACCCCGCACTTGTCCGCCGGTTCGCGAGCCCACAATCTCGACGTTGAAAGAAATGTCATGCTGCCTGATTCGCGCCCGCTCGCGAGCGCTGCCCCAGAAGAAGCCTCCAATCAGCGAGCCTGCTGCCGCAACGACGAATACCGTCCAATAAACACGCCACGTCGACTTCCTCGACGAGGCCTGTGACTCCGGCTCGTCGAGCTTCTCCAGTACGGGCTGCGGCCGCGTCGCCGTGCTTTCGGTCGCCGACAGCCCCGCGCCCCGCTCCTCGCTCTCAAGCCACAGGCTTCCCAAGTCCGCCGCCACGTCCATTGAAGCCTGACACCGTGGGCATCTCCCTGATCGTCCCGCCGCTCGGCTCGGCAGCTTCAGGATGTTCTTGCAACTTGGGCACAGAAGCCGCGCTGTGTCGGCCTCTGGAGCGAGCGGTTGTAAATCCCGCAGCGCCGATTTCACGAACTCGCCACACGTCGCAAACCGCTCCTCAGGGTTTTTCGAGAGCGCCTTGTGCACCGCGTCATACACGCTCCGAGGCAGCCCCGGGCAACGACGCTCCAGTGGCGGCACCGGCAGCGAACAATGCTCCACGATGATGTGCGCTGTGCTTCCCGTGAACGGCTTCTCGCCGCAGAGCATCTCGTAGACCGTCACCGCAAGCGCGTACTGATCCACCCGGCCATCGAGCTGCACATTCGGTTTGAAGAGTTCCGGCGACATGTACTCGGGCGTGCCAACCGCCATTTTCGTGGCCGTGAGCGTCTGCTCTTTATTCAGCCCGCCCGACTCGTCCACCACCTTGGCGATCCCGAAGTCGCCCAGATAGGGTTTGAGAAACCCGTCCAGAAAGATGTTCCCCGGCTTCACGTCGCGGTGGAGCATCCCCCGCGCGTGGATAAGGTCGAGCGCCGCCGCCACGCCCGGCAGCCAAAAGAAGAGCATGCCAGGCGGGTTCTTGATCGGCCGGTCTGATTCGTCCCGTCGGCGATAATCGGCCAAAGATCCGCCCGGCAGGAATCGCATCGCCACGAATGGGCAGCCTGAGTCGTCACCTGAATCGGTGATCGGCACGATCGACGGGTGCGGCACCGCCCGCATCGCTTCGATCTCCCGAGAAAACCTCGTCATCACCTCCTGGTCATGACGCACCTCACGCTTGGGCATCTTGATAACCACGGGAATCCCGGCCTGCGTGTCCCACGCCCGATACGTCACGCCCATCCCGCCCGCACCGAGCTCCGCAATCAGCCGGTAGCGACCGTGGACGAGTCGGCCGGAGGCGTCGCCCGAGCCGGAGACCGTGCCCTCTGTCGCCGCTATCCACCGGTCGACCGTAGCGGGCTCGCCGTTGGTAGCGGAGACGGCACCAGTGGCCTCGTCGCCATGCCCGGCCGCGAGCCCAAACATCTCCGAAATGCCGGAGAAGTCGCCCGATTCGGCCTGCGTCGCAATTCGTCCGGTCTCACGTGGCGTGTCGGATGGCATCGTGCGAACGACTGGAACGGGGGAGAGATCATCCCACAAGACGGAAACAGACGCCGCGAGGGGCCAACCGGGCCGCGCCAGAGTCACCGTCACGGACCATAGCCCCTCTTTAAAGGGATTCTCGGTGATCCATGGCCCGCGCACAACCCCGGCGAAAGCCGCCTCCTCCTGCCATGGCACCCGCCGGCCCTGGCGCCCGTTTCTTCTGATGGCGGCC
>CAZDTC010000306.1:0-3524 GCA_964508125.1 uncultured Candidatus Kuenenia sp. | reverse complement strand
AGGTGGTCGACGACGTCTTGTGCGGTGAACATCACTTACGCTTCCACTTGGGGGCGTACTTGTCGAGGACGATCTCGCGGATCTCCCCCGGCTTCTTGCCGGGGTGCCGTTTCCGCTCGACGGCGGACATTTCGCGGATGAGCCGGTCGCTCAACGGCTTCGACTTGGGCGGCGGCGTCGCGACCCCCTCGTGCTCGACGATCCCGCGGACCGTGAGGTTCCGCTTGGTGGCGACCCGTTTGATGTCGGCCGCACTGTCGATCCACGCTGCCGGATCGCAGTGGCCCCGCTTGTCGGCCAAGCCAGAGCAGTAGTATTTGCCGCTGATGTTGATGCCGGCGGCCCGAGCCTCCCGCGTGATTCGGCGGGCCTGGTCCACGGGCATGTCGTCGAGCCACTGCTCCGCGTAGCGGCCCTGCATCACCGCCCGATCGGTGCCCTTGGTGCCGGGAGGCTGCTGCAGGGCGCACATTTCCGCCCAGCGATGGCCGTAGCCTTCGGCGATGAGGCGCGAGTACATGCGCACGGCTTCGCTTCCTGCGTCTTCGATGTTCCTGGGGATGTCGCTCATTGCGGTGGGCCCCCCGCCGCCGAAGCTGCCTGCGGGCCCACGGGAGGGGGTGGTAGGCCGAGCGGCGCTTCGGGCGGGGGGGGCGGTGCGGGGATGAGATACGGACCTGCATCGATGTCGAGGCTCATCGCCCAGTCCCTCATGAGGGCGTTGAAAGGCTCGACCACCCCACCCGAAGCCAGCGGCGCGAGGATTGGCCCCAGCGTTTGAATCGCGAGCGTCATCTGTTCGACGCGGCTCGACTTGTTCGGTTTGCGAGCGCTGCCCGCCTCGACCCGGAACAGAAAATCCCGCGTCAGACTCACAAGATCGCGTTTGGCGACGTGCCGCTCCCACGCGATTGCCCCCATGGGACCGA
The DNA here is from genome assembly GCA_964508125.1 of uncultured Candidatus Kuenenia sp. Lineage (GTDB taxonomy): Bacteria > Planctomycetota > Planctomycetia > Pirellulales > UBA1268 > RGVT01. Next base: position 2,595 of record CAZDTC010000306.1, on the reverse strand, counting down.
GCACGGGGGCGATGTCCCTGGGCTCAAGCAGCCATCGGGCGGCGAGCGCCTCGCGTCTCGCGAGCGTCGACATGGCGTCCTCGAGTTCATTTGCGAGAGCGTCTGGCCTGACCGAGATGTTCTCCTGCTTAATCGTCGCCTCGGCGGCACTACGGAACTGGTTTCTCGTGTAGCCGTAGGCAAGTTCCGTGAGCCCGGTGCGCTGGGCAAACTGGTCGGCCACCGCGTTCAGGATGTCCCATAGGTCTTTGGTGACCTGCGGCAGTTGAAACGTGCTAAGCACGTCCTCGACCCGCCGGCCAAGGAGTTCCGCCAGCTCGATCACCTTGAAGCCGCCCTCGCTCGGGGCGAGGAGTTGATCCTTAAACTCCTGGTCGGCGGCCTTCTGCACGGCGATGATCGTCTCGCAGCTCGTGGCAATCCGGCTCGCGAGGAACGACATTCCCCAGTTCAGCATCCGCAGTTCGGCGACGGCGGGCTTGATGTGCGAGATCGGCCACGCGTAGCCCGGCTTGGGGTGGAAAGCCAAGGGCACGAACGGCCAGCCGCCCGGATCGACGTAGTAGGGAACCGGCCAGGACATGCGGAGCATGAGGCTCTGCGGGATCCCCGTCTCGGGATCGACTTCCTCCTGCATCACCGACGGCGGCAGGTTGAGGGGATAGTCGACGCCCTCGCAAATCACGAGGTAGCAGTATTTGCCGATCGAGTCGAAGACGCCGCGGCTTTCCTTCGGTGCGTCCTTGAAGCGGTCGCCGGCTCCGCACTTGCTCCACACCTTGTAGTAGGTGACGAGCCGCTGGGTCTGCCCGGACTTCTTCTTGGTACTCCGGGGCTCGTTGTCGGCTTTGATCTCCGTGTTGCCGTCGAGATGGCGGGCCAGGTCTTCCTCGGGAATCTGGTACTCCATCGCCACTTCCTCAAGTGGCCGGACGCACCGGCGGGCACACCAGAGCATGTCGTCCATGTTGTCGAAGTCGGGGTCGATGAGCAGGTTGTCGACCGAGTCGTAGAAACTCCCCACCATCCGGATCGGCTCTGCCCCGGCGGCCTCGATCTCGATGAGTTCCGGCCAGAGCACGCCCATGCCCTTCATCAAGCCTTCGTTGACGAACTTCTTGGCCTGCCGCTTGAGGTCGAGTTCGTTGGGCGTGTAGTTCAAGTAGCTTTCGAGCAACTGGCGGGCGACCTCCCGGCTCATCCGGGCGTCGGCGTCCGACTGTGCAACGTCCATGAGTTGCATCTGCTCGGGCGAAATCATCGAAATGTCCGCCGGCAGGCCGTAGGCGTCCGGCGGCAGGTCGGGCTGCTGGTAGAGCGTGACGGTCCGGACCGGGTTGCGGTGGTAGATGACCGCCCCGAAGATCTCGATCAACTCGAAGACCTTGTTGATCTGCATCCGGAAGGCCGGCGGCGCGATCGAGCTGTTGTAGCCCTTCTCTCCGCGCGCATAGGCGTCCTTCCACATCCAGTTGTGGTCGCCGTCGTAGAACATGGCCGCTTCCTTCGCGTCGTCGGCGAAGGGCTTCTTGTATTTGATTGCGGCCTCGAACTTCTTCGTCCACGTGCGGACGAGCTGCCGAAGCGGATTACTTTCCGGCAGGCTTCGTGTCGCCATTTCTCGTGAGCTTGTGGATGAGGACGGTGAGAGGCGCGTAGTCCCAGCAGCCGAGTTCGGCCCAGCCGGGGTTTTCGAGCAGGGCGGGGTCGTCCTTGTGGTGGACGCTCGACTTCTGCACGAAGCCGCTCGGCGTGAAGGCGAGGATGTTGACCGTGCATTCGCCGCGCTCGTCGGTCACCCAGCCGATGCAGGGATTCGAGAAGTGGAGAATGTCGGTCGAGAACAGGATCAGGTCGCCCGGTTGGGGGCGGGGCATCTGGTACATCAACTGCGGCCTCCTTGTGGTCCGAGGTAGACGAACGAACCTTCGTTCAAAGACTTGCGACGGTTGGCAACCCACTTGACCCACCACGGCTCCTGCTCGTGGGGCACGACCGGCGGCTGGTGGTAGGCGGGGCGGTAGGCGCAGAGGTATTCCAAGCACTGACAGAGGTGGACTTCGCCCCGGGTGTTCGGCTTGTCGGTGACGATCGGGACGCCGCTCACGTAGTTAACGACCTTGCGATAGCGCTTGATCTCCCGCTCGAGGTCCGGGGCGGCGCCGCGGAGGATCCGCAGTTGCGGCGTTCCGGTCGGACGGATGTGCATGGCTGACCGCGTGCTCTCGCATCTGGCGATCACGTCGTCGCACCCGGCGAGGAACGAACTCCCGGTGATTTCCGACTGCACGCCCCGCTTCATGAGCTGCTCGGTGTACTGCTCCACCGGGAGCCGGCCGGAGCCGATGTCGCGGAGCCGGCCGCCGTGGGCGTCGATCAGAAATGCGTGGAAATGGTGGCCGAGCACCTTCTTCGAGAACTGCTCGCCGAACACGACGGCGTTCGACTGCCGGAGGTAGAGCTGGTCGTAGACGAGCCAGTAGTCGCCTGACGGTGGAACCGCTGCGAACAGCACCGCCGTCACGGCATGGCCGGGATCGACCACGGCGTACCGGCACCAGTTGGACGGGATTTGGCCGTCGGGGAGTTGCGCAC
>CAZDTC010000305.1:0-3546 GCA_964508125.1 uncultured Candidatus Kuenenia sp. | reverse complement strand
CAAATGGTGCCTGCCACCTTTTTTCGTTGTTCATGGCTTGTGGACGTAGTCTGCCGGAATCTTCTGCAGCCGGTCGAGGTTGGTCTTCATCCAGTCGATCGTCTCACGGATCACGTCGGCGATCGTGAGCTTCGGCCGCCAGCCAAACTCAGTGCGGGCCTTCGTGGTGTCGAGCAGATAGGCCGGGTCTTGGGCGAGCCGCGGGGGCGTGGTCTCCACGCAGTCCTCGAACCGGGCCCCCATCTGCCGGCAGATTTCCTCGACGACCTCGCGGATCGTCTGGTTTTGGTCGGTGGCGAGGTGGTAGACGTCGCCCGGCGTGCCGCGGCGGGCCACTTCGAGCGTGCCCTCGGCCACGTCGCGCATGTGGATGAACGACCGCACGCTCGTGCCGCCGCCCTCCAGCTTCAGTTTTTGGCCCGTGAGCACGCAAAACACCGTCCGCGGCATGATCCGGTAGAGCGGCTGGCCCGGGCCGCAGACGTTCGCCGCCCGCGTGAATGCGACGGGAAAGTCGAAGGCTTTGCGGTAGGCGAGCAGATTCATGTCGCAGGCGGCTTTCGACACGGCGTAGGGCGTGCTCGGATTGAACGGGGCCGTTTCCTTCACGACGCCGCTCGTGGAGCCGTAGACCTCAGGTGTCGAGATCTGGACGAATTTCTTGAGGAAGTCGAGCTTCTTGATGCGGTCGATGAGCCGGGCCGTGGACACGACGTTCGTCTGATACCAGTGGTCGGGATGCTGCCAACTCTGGGCCACCATGCTCTGGGCGGCGAAGTTGACGATGTATTCCGGGCGGCGCTCATGGATCACCGCCTCGATCCGGTCAAGGTCGCGGTTGAAGTCGAGGGCGTGAAACGTGAAGCGGTCGTGAGGCGCCCACGTGTAGGGCAGCAACGCCTCGTCGGGCTCGGGCGACCGGCTGATTCCCACGACGTCGGCCCCAGCCGCGAGGGCGCTCGCGACGAACGTCGCTCCCGAGAACGAATTACTCCCGAGGACGAGAAAGGTTTCGGTGGGCATGGCGCTACTTCAGCTGGATCGCCTTCATCATCTTGATGTTGGAGTAGCGGATGTCGGTCATCGACTCGGGGAGTTTTCCCGCCTTGAAGGCCTTGATCAGATCGCGGGCGCCATCCTCGATCGTGTGCTTCGGCTTGAAGCCGAGCACCCGCTGAATCTTGTCGGAGTTGATCCGGTAGGAGCGGATATCGTCGGAGGGCGTGGTCACGATCTCGATCTCGCCCATCTCGGGCATCTCCTGCCGCACGACCTCGCGGATCACCTTCGCCGTGTCGGCCACCGTGTAGTTCTGGTAACCGGCGTTGAACACCTGCCCGGCGATCTTTTCGTCGGGCACGGTGAGCAGGAGGCAGTAGAGATCGACCATGTCCTGCATGTGGAGATTCGGTCGCATCTGCACGCCGCCAAACACCGTGATCTTGCCGTTGTTGACGGCGTGGTTCGTGAGGATGTTCACCGTGAGGTCGAGCCGCTGGCGGGGCGAGTAGCCGCAGATCGTGGCCGGGCGGATCGCCACCGTCGTGAAAGAAGGCGACTGCTCGGCGAAGAGCACAGGCTCGCAGGCCGCCTTGTATTTGTTGTAGAGCGAGACGGGCACAAGAGGGTGGTCTTCCGTCACCTGCGGCGAGTCGCTCACGCCGTACACGCTGCCGGATGAGGCGAAGATGAACCGCCGCACGCCCGCCGCCTTGGCGATCTTCACGCAGGGGCCGAAGGAGTCGAAGTTCACCGACTGGCTCAGCTGCGGATCGAGCTCCACGCTCGGGTCGTTGGAGATGCAAGCGAGATGGATGACGGCATCACAGCCGTGCACGGCCTGGCGAACCGTGCCCTGATCGCGGACATCGCCCTTGATCACCGTGAGCCGCGGGTTCGAGCGAACCGCCGCGAGCGGCTCTTCGCCGTAGATGAACAGGTCGAGCACGACCACGTCGTAGCCTTCATCGAGCAGCCGTGGCACGAGCACGGCGCCCACATAGCCCCCGCCGCCGATCACGGCCACCTTCTCAAAACGCTCTGTCGTGCCTGCCATCATCCCGCCTTCGTGCTCGTGGTGAGGAATCCCCTCAGAATCGAATTCTACTTCAAGAGCGACTCGATCTGCTTGATGTAGGCGATGCGGTCGATCGGGTCGCGGTTGGCGACGGTGGCGACGGCCAGGGCGCCAGCCGCATTTCCCGCAAAACCGACAACATCCATAGGAGCGTTCTGCGCGGCGAGCAGCGCCGAGACGGAGAGAAACGCGTCGCCCGCCCCGATCCGGTCGACCACCTTGCCGGCCACGGCCGGAATGTGGATCAGGCCGTCCTGCGGGTCGCAGCACAGGCAGCCGCTCTTGCCGCGGGTGACGATGAGCCGCTTGCAGCCGAGTTTGTCGTAGACCTCCTGCGTGAGGGCCTTCACGTCGCCGTGGCGGTCGCGCGACTCGATCCGCACCTCCGTCTCGGTGGCGGTCATGTAGTCAACACCCTGGTATTTCGAGAGGGCGTGATGGCCGAGGTTGCCGGCATTGCACTGCGCGTTCACGGCGAGGAACTTGGCCCGCTCGCGGATGATCCTGCGGGCCCGTTCCGAGAGCATCGAGTGGCCGAAGTCGATCACGATCACCACGTCGTACTTCGGCACGTGCTCCATGAGGGCCTGGCAGACGGCGTCGTCCTCCTCGCGCGTGAGGGGGGCGTCGTTGATCTCGTACACTTCCATAAGCTTCAAGAAGAAGTAGTTTTCCACGAGCCGCCGCTTGACGATCGTGGGGGAGTTTTTGCGGTGGAGGAAGATCCGCTTCACGTTCGGCCGGAGCTTGCTCTCGATGAACGCCTCATGGGAGTTTTCGGTGCCGAGCTGCGTGATGCAGGCCACCTCGTCGCAGAAGCTCGCCACGTGGTTCGCGGCCGCGAGGATGCCGCCGGCGAACTTCTCGTCGGAGAGCCGCTTCACGACCATCGTCGGCTCCTTCGACGACTTGCCGATCGCCTCGCAGTAGACGTATTCGTCGATGATCGGCTCGCCGATGAGGAGCACCTTCAGCCCGCGGGCCTTCTCGAGGTAGCCCGCGAGTTCACTGGCCGGGTGGCGGCGCCCGAAGTCGGCGAGGTAGGCCTGCACCTCCGGCGGGAGCGTACTCATGTGTTGGTTGATGAGCGACGTCGAGCTGAAGATCTCGCCGGTGGTGAAGGCGATCCGGCCGCCCGCCTCCCTCACGGCCGCCTCTTCCTCGTGGATCTTGCCGGTGAGGTCCTTCGACGTGTCGGCGTAGTCGGGGCCCTTCACGTAGATGTCGGGCTTGATGATCCGGATGGCCTCGACGGCGGTGGGGTGTGGATTGATGGCGACGAAGTCGACGCACTCGAGGCCGGCGAGCACCTCGGCCCGGAGTTGCTCGGGGAACGCGGGCCGGTGGGGGCCCTTGTTCACGAACCGGTCGGTCGTGAGCGTGACGACGAGCACGTCGCCCATCGCCTTGGCCTCCTGGAAATACCGGAGGTGCCCGACGTGGAGCAGGTCGAAGACCCCGTGGCAGTG
>CAZDTC010000304.1:0-3548 GCA_964508125.1 uncultured Candidatus Kuenenia sp. | reverse complement strand
GGCCTCGAGATGCGCCCCCGACGGCGTGGCCACGGTCACGAATTCGGGCTTCTCGCGGCGGAGCATCCGCGCGGTGTCAGCGTGCCATGCACAGCCAAACTCCGCGGCGAAGGCCCGGCCCTTCTCCTCCGTGCGGCAGGTGGCCGCGATGAGTTCCACGCCGGAGATGTCGGCGAGGGCCTTCGCATGCAGCCGCGCGATCGCCCCGATCCCGATGATTGCCGCCCGCATGCAGCCGCTCCCGTAACGCAAAGGGAGCGGCAGCCTACCAGTTCATTTCCACTTGTAGAAATGATCGAAGAACCGGTCGTGGAGCCGGTGGTACCAGGCAAACATGCCGTCGTGCGGCGTGCCGGTGCGGGGCTCGCACGGGCCGCGATAGATCGGGCCGCACGACGGCCAGCCGGCCATGCCGACGAGGTCATACGGATTCGGTGGCTCGCTCGGGTGGCAAGGCGGCGGCGGCACGCAGGGCGGCAAAGCCCGCGGTTCGCAAGGCTGGTGGAGCGGTTCGACGGCGGCATACCAGTCGTACGGCGTGTCGCTTCGCCCGGGGAGCAGCGTGTCGAGCACCTTGAGCGCATCGATGCCGGTGGTCTCGGGCTTGATCGCGGGGGTTCCCTTGAGTGGATCGGGCACCGCCGTCTCGGCGGCGGCCTGGGTCACGCCGTCGTCCGCCGGTTCAGACGCCTTCGACGGCTGGGTCCGTTCCGATGGCTGCGCCAGGGCGATCACGCGCGGCACGCGGCGCGGCACCGTGGTCGGCAGCGCCACGTTCGGCACCTGTTCGAGCGTGGTCGGCTCCTCGGCCCGAGCGGCCCCGAGGCCGACGAACACGAGACAGGCGAAGCGAATGACGCGCGGCGATATCATGGTGGAGCCCTCCCACGATCCAATTCGGCAGCCGTCCCCAGGCTGCTGAAGCAGCCATTTCGCCAGGCCGGGCCCGGCTGGCAAGCGGCGCAGGATCGGCGAACGGGGGCGTGTCGACGACCGTCCAAGCGCCCGCAGCGTCGACCACAACCTCCTCCGCTCCCACCGCGATGCAGACGCCGGAACCTGCCGAGATCATCGCGTCGCTCCGCATGGCGGAAGCGCGGCTCGTCGCCGTGGCGACGGGTGGCGGGGCCCGCGCCATCGCCCATCTGGTCACCACGCCCGGCGCGAGCGCCGTCGTGCTCGAGGGCCTCGTGCCCTCCGCCCGCGAGGCGGTCGATCGCCTGCTCGGCGGCCGGCAGGAGTCGTATTGCTCGCCGCGCACCGCGCGGCGGCTGGCGACCGCCGCGTGGCAGCGGGCTGTGGAAGACGGCACGCCACCGGTGCACGCCGTCGGCGCCGCCGTCGTGGCGAGCCTCAAGACCGTCGCGCCGAAGCGCGGGCCGCACCGCGTCGTCGTGGCGATCCAGACGCTCGCCGCCACCAGCATGGCCGCCCTCGAGCTCGAGAAGGAGGCTCGCACCCGGGATGCGGAGGAAGACGTCGCAGCCGCGCTCTTCTTGCGCGAGCTCGATGCGGCGGCGCGGCCGAACGCGATCCCGCAGTCGCCGGCCGGCCTGCTGCCGGGGGAGCGCGTCGAGCGTGAACGCACCGGCGCCCGCCCGGAGTGGGAGGCGCTCGTGGCGGGCACGTGCCGCGCCGTCGGCATCGGCACGGAGACGTCCGCCCCGGGGCCGGGCCGGCTCGTGTTTCCCGGCTCGTTCGATCCGCTCCACGACGGGCATCGGGCGATGGCCCGGCTGGCCGAGGAGATCGCCGAGCAGCATGTGGAGTTCGAGCTCTCGATCGCCAACGTCGCCAAGCCGCCGCTCGACTACCGCGAGATCGAAGCGCGGACGGCGCAGTTCGCCGGCCGCCCGCTCTGGCTTACGCGGGCGCCCACCTTCCTCGAAAAACTCGCCCTCTTTCCACGCAGCACATTCGTGCTCGGCGCCGACACGTTCGTGCGGCTGGCCGACCCGCGCTACTACGGCGGCTCGGCCGACGCCGCCGCTGCGGCGGTGCGCACGATCGCGGAGCAGGCCCGGGGGCTGATCGTGTTTGGCCGCGTGCGCGACGGCGTGTTCGAGGAGCCGGCCGCGCTCGACGCCCCGCAGTCGCTGCGCGACATTTCGTATTTCGTGTCGCAGCGCGAGTTCCGCAACGACATCTCCAGCACCGCGCTCCGCAGGGGACAGACCGCATGCGATGCTTCCTGACCACGATCGTGATCGTCGCGGCGTGCGGCGTCGCCGGCGCCGTGATGGCGGCCGATGACGCCGCCACCGCGCTCGCGGAGCGACTCACGCCGCACGTCGGGCAGACGCTCGATCTCGTCGAGCTCGGCACGGGCAAGCGGCTCGTGCGGCCGACGCTCGTCGGACTGACGGAGCGCAAGGACGTCGTCACCGCGCTCCGGCTGCGGGCCGAAGGCGAGACCAAGACGGTGAGCGTGTCGCTCGCCGGCATCGTGAAGATCATCGCGGCTCGCGAGACGGTGTATGAACACTCAGGAGCCGGCGGCAGCGCGGCGCAGCTTCGCGGCCAACGCGCCCGCGAAGCGTATGAGAAGCAGCTGCAGGCCTCGGCGGAGCGGATGAAGGGGCGGGGCGTCGAGCCCTGGCCGCTGCTCTCCGCCGCCGAGCATGCCGAGCAGGTGGAGGACCTCGAGGCTTTCGCGGCCGACGCGAAGGCCGCGTTCCCGGCGCTCCAAACCGCGCACACCCACGAATTTCTCGTGGCCACCGACATCCCCGCCGGGCAGATCGCTCCCTACCTCGCGAACCTCGACGCGATGCACGACTTCCTCTGCGATCTCTACGCGATCCCGCGCGGCGAACCTGTGTGGCTCGGGAAATGCCTCGTGGTGGCGTTCGCCTCGGAGGATGACTTCCACGCGTTCGAAGGCCGCTTCTTCGACGGGGCGCCCCGCGGCGTGCACGGCCTCTGCCACCAGCGCAGCGACGGCCGCGTGGTCATGGCCTGCCACCGCGGCGACGACGCCCCGGCCTTCGGCCACATGCTCGTGCACGAAACCAGCCACGGCTTCAACCACCGCTGGATATCTCCCGAGCGGCTGCCCAACTGGCTCAACGAGGGGATCGCGGAGTGGGTCGGCACGCAGGTGGTGCCCGCCTGCCGGCAGGTGCCGCTCAAGGAGGCCCGGGCGCTCGAGTTGATGCGGGCCCGCCGCAGTCTGGGCGAAGACTTCTTCGACCCGGGCCCCGACTTCCACATCCAGGCCGACCAATACGGCATCGCCTCGAGCCTCGTGCGGTTCATGGTGGCCCGCGACCGCAAGAAGTTCGCCGCCTTCGTGCAGGGCATCAAGGAAGGCCTCGACGTCGAGGCGAGCCTGAAGGAGTCGTTCCGCGCCTCGCTCGCCGACCTCGTGCAGGCCTACGGCAAGGCGATCGGCGTTCCCGACCTCACCCCGTAGGACAGGCTTCAGCCTGTCTGGCTCTCTGTGGCGCCGGCTTCGGACTCCCCGTATCCTCCCTCAACTGGAACGGGGAGGCGGCGGAGACGGTCGGTGCGATGCGCAAGAGCCGATGGGCAGATACGCGGCTTAC
>CAZDTC010000303.1:0-3551 GCA_964508125.1 uncultured Candidatus Kuenenia sp. | reverse complement strand
GCGTCTCGCTTGCCGAGAGTTGAGGCCGCATTGGCAACCGGGACGGTTGCCCCACGGGCGAGCGGCTCTTCGTCGGCTGCACCTGGCGTCAATTCGCGGCGGCCGTCACGCCTGGAAACTCGTCGGTGCGAAACGGCGTCAGCGGGAGTCCCGCTCCGGAGTACATGTTGCACACCGGGTTGTCGGCCCAGGCGTAGCGCACGGCCACGGGCTCGGCCACGGCATCGCTCCCGACCTCGATCCGGCCGTCGGGCAGGATTTTCGCCGTGGCCGGCACAAACTTCCGGTCGGCGCCCGCGATCGTGAAGCCCACCGGCTCGTTGACGTCGAACGGCCGCCAACCGCCGGCGACGTGGTCGAACGCGAGCACGATTTTCGTCCCCTGCTTCTCCATGCCTTCATAGAGCGGGCTGCGGGCCGCGATGCCGGGCACCTTGTAGGTTTCCACGAGCGCCCAGCGGGCGAGCCGCTTGGCCACGTCTTGCTTGTTCTTGGGGTGGATGTCCTTCCCCTCGCCGAGGTCGATGATCACGGCCTCGCCCGTGTTCGGTAGCTTCCGCATCGTCATCGTCTGGGCCTCGCGTAACTCGGCCCAAGCACTGTCGGCCGGCTCAGCCTTCTCCGCCAAGTAGTCGGCCAACTGCACCCAGTAGAAGGGAAAATCGCCGAGGCCCCATTCGTCGCGCCACGACTGGATCATGAGGGGAAAGAGCGTGCGATACTGATAGGCCCGCCCGGCATTGCTCTCGCCCTGATACCAGATCGCGCCCCTGATCCCGTAGCCGATCGACGGCGTGAGCACGCCGGAGTGGATGTTGCCGGGGCGGGCATTGCCCTTCATGCGCGAATCGGGGTGCTGGGGCTTGCCGGCGGGCTCGGGCTTCCCTTCGGCCTTCGCCTTCTCGGCGGCCGCAGTCCATACGGCCATCTGCTTTTCGAATTCGGCCTTCGCATTGTCGTAGTTGGCCTCTTCCTGCTGCCAGCGCTCGTGGATCACCTTGAGCTCGGGGTGTGCTGCGAGCTTGTCGCGCTTCACCCACGCCTCGGCGGCGCTGCCGCCCCAGGCGTTGTTGATGAGCCCCACGGGCACGCCGAGCGTCTGCTGGAGCTGGCGGCCGAAGAAGTAGCCGACGGCCGAGAAATTGCCGACCGTGTCCGGCGAGCAGGCCCGCCACTTTCCGTTGAAGTTCCACTGTGGTTCCTGAACGCCCACCTGCGGCACGGAGATGAGGCGGATGTTGGGAAACTTCGCCGCCGCCTTCTCGAGGTCGGGATCATTCGAACCGTCCACGCTCCACTGCATGTTCGACTGCCCGGCACACACCCAGACCTCGCCGATCAGCACGTCGGTGAACGTGACCGTGTTTTTGCCTTTGACGGTCAGCGTGTGTGGCCCGCCGTACTCCATCACGGGATCGAGGAACACGTGCCACATGCCGTCGGCGCCGGCGGTCGCTGTTTTCGATTGACCCCCGAGCGTGACCGTAACCGCCTCGCCAGGGTCGGCCTTGCCCCAGACTTTGTTCTTGATCCCCTGCTGGAGCACCATGTGGTCGCCGAACATGTTGTTGAGCGCGACGTCGGCCCGCGCGGTTGCAGCCGTGACAAGAAGGAGGGCGGCGGCCGCGACGCCGAGAACGAATCGGCCGAGGCGATGCATCATGGAAATCTCCCGTCGCGCCGTGGGTTGGTCGAGCCGGCGGCGGCGCGTGCCCCGACCTAAACGGTAGGGTACATTGCCGGCGGCCAGCCGCAACGCCGCGGCGCTGACCGGCAAGGAGAGCACGATGCAACTCGACGACCAAAAGAACTCCGAGGCTTCCCAGACCGAAAGCACGCCACCGGAGTCGGGGGGATCATCCGGCGGCCTCTTGGCCGAGGCAAAGCCCTTTCTCGCGCTCGCGGGCGCCGTCGCCGCCGCGATCATCTTCGCCCGCACCGTCGCGCCGCCAGGCCCGTCGGCCGCCCCGGAAGTGCCGGGAGTGGCCGCACCCACGACCCTCGCCGACTCGCTGCCGAGCTGGAGCGACGGCGCCACCAAGCAAAAGATTCTGGCGTTTCTCGCCGACGTCACCCGCGTTGGTGCGCCGACGTTCGTGCCGCCGGAAGAGCGCATCGCCGTGTTCGACCACGATGGCACGCTCGTGTGCGAGAAGCCGATCGTCCATGGGGCTTTTCTGATTGCCCGTGTGAAGGCGTTCATCGCCAAGCACCCCGACCTCGCCCACGAGGAGCCGTATGCCACGCTCCTCGGCGGCGACCTCGACTTCGTCCGCCGGCTGGGCAAGAAGTTTTTTGCCGACCTCACCTTCTCCACGGTCGCCGGCGTGCCCGAAGACCGGCTCGAGGACGACGTGCGGGAGTTTTTGGCCACGGCGCGGCATCCGACCTTCGACGTGCCGTTTGGCGACGTGACGTTTCAGCCGATGAAGGAACTGATCGCGCTCTTGCGCGCGAAGGGCTTCACCGTGTGGATCTGCTCGGGCAGCGGCGTGCACTTCATGCGGCCGGCCGCGGCGGCGTGGTATGGCATAGGCCCCGAGCACGTGATCGCCTCGCGGTCGACGAGCCGGATGGAGGAGGTGGAGCCAGCCGCCCCGCTGCCGCCGGGCGCGTCGCCAAACCGACGGCTGGCCCTCGTGATCCAGCCGGAGCTCGCCGTGCTCAACGACGAGGCCCGCAAGCCCGTGAGCATCGGGGAGCAGATCGGCCGGCGGCCGATCTTCGTCGCGGGCAACGTCGGCACCGGTGGCGACGTGGAGATGCTGCGCTGGTCGCAGTCGAGCAGCCGGCCAAACCTGCAACTGCTCGTGCTCCACGACGATGCCGACCGCGAGATGGCCTACGGCGAGCCGACGAACGAGTCGCTCGACGCGGCGGCGAAGTATGGCTGGCAGGTGGTGCGGATCGCGACCGACTGGAAACGGGTGTTTGCGAAGCCGCTGGAGAAGAAGTCGGCCAAGGTGGGCAGCGCGGCCGCGCTGTCGCCCGTGGTCACCACGCCAGTGACGGCCCCGGCTGCCGGACCGCCGCCGACCCGCTGGGAGGAGGAGCTCGCCGCCTACGCGGAGCGCGACCGCGCCGCGCCTCCCGCGCCCGGCGGCATCTGCCTCGTGGGCTCGTCGAACATCAGGCTCTGGACCACGCTCGCCGACGACTTTCCGGGCATGAACGTCGTCAACCGGGGCGTAGGGGGCGCCCGGCTCTCCGAACTCGCCGAGTTCGCGTCACAGCTCGTTGCGGCTGCGAAGCCCCAGGCCGTAGTCGTGTCGGCCGGCACCAATGACGTGGGCGCCGGGGCGACGGCGGCGGAGGTGCGCGATGCGTTTGCGAAACTCGTTGCAAAACTGCGGTCAGCGACGCCTGACGCGACGATCGCGTTTCTCGCCATCGCCCCGAGCATCAAGCGCTGGGAGCAGCGCGAGGCGCAGGCTGCCGCGAACGAAGCCGTGCGGGCGTTCATCGAGGCCAAGGGCGATCCACGGCTTCGCTACCTCGACGCCAATGCCGCCTTCCTCGGCGGTGACGGCACGCCCGATCCGGTCGCCTTC
>CAZDTC010000302.1:0-3583 GCA_964508125.1 uncultured Candidatus Kuenenia sp. | reverse complement strand
CTTACTCCAAGCGCACCATCAGAGTTGAGAATGGACTAGCGATCGCCCTCGGCGATGGAGCAGCGTGCCGCCGGCTCCGAATGCGGGTTGTTATCGCCTGCCCTAGCGAAAGGCCATGACAGGCTGAAGCCTGTCCTACGCGTTAATAGCAGCGCGAATGGCTGCCAACTCAGCACTGGTGTCGTCGGCGGCGCGGTCGGGCTTGCCGGCCCGTGCGAACCAGTAGCGGGCGTTGCCGCGGTCGCCCTCGATCGCGTGGAGCACGGCGTGGATCCAGCAGGCGGTCTCGTCGGCCTCGTCCTGCTGCACGATTCCGTGCGCCTCATCCCACCGGCCGGCCTCGGCCGCATCCAGGGCCGCGAGCAGCTCGGCCTTCGTCATGGCACGAGCGCGGCGAGCGTGGGCTCGGACGCGTAGACGACCGGGTCTTTCTTCCGCCATCCGGCGGCCACCCAGCCGTCCTTGCGGGCCACGAGTTGCTCCATCGGCAGCGGTCCGGCGGCCTCGAGCTGGCCTGGCATCTTGAGCGGCTCCACATCCACCACTTCCTTGAACACTTTGTTGAACCGCTTCTGGAGGATGCGCCGCAGCGAGGTCTCGGCCACGGTCAGTTTCTCGGCACCACCGGGAACGAATCCCGGCGGGTAGATCTGCACGTCGCCGTCGCGGACGAGCCGGATCGTGCCCGGGCCCGGCTCGATCCGGTAGGCGGCCCAGATGTCCATCGCCGGAAACTCGCGGTCGCCCGAGGTGAATCGCTCGCCCCGCACCGTGAGCTTCACGCGCGAGTCGTCGGCATCGAGGGCGACCGGCTTCCGCTTGGCAAACGTGATCGACCAGGGCGGCTGGTCGGCGTCGCTGCCGAGCGACTCCGGCAGGGTGCCGTTGTTCTTCCGGATCTGTTCCTCCACGAAATTTTGCGTGATCGTGCGGCCCCCGAGTGTGATCTCCGCCACGTTGTTGACGAGCGTCTCGTGGACCCGCGCCGCCATCACCGCGTCGGGATCGACCGCCGGCGGCGGCGTGAAGGCCGCGATCTGGTCGGAGAGCGCCTTACGGGCCACGACTGAAAGCCCGGAGTCGGTCGTGCTGAGGTGGAGCATCTCGGGATACCAACCCCGGTCCATCAGTGGCCGGCGGAACTTCGCCTGGTAGTCCGCCTGCGCCTTGGCGAGCGCCCCAGCGGTCTGCGTGTCGAACTGGTGCCGCACGCGGTCGCGGGCCCTGCCCTCGGCGATCGCCTCGGCCTGGGGCCGCATCTCCGCGATCTTGCGGCTGGCGATCTTTCGGATGAGCCGCTTGCCGAACCGCTTGTTCACGCCGATCCCCGCCGTGCGCGTGTTGGTCGAGGCGTGGGCCTCGACGGGCAACCCCACGACGCGCTCGTCGTCGATCATGATCCGCTTGGAGGCGTCGACCTTCGTGGTGCCGAGCGTGTGCACCGTGACGGGGCCCTGTGTGCCCTGCGTCGAGGAATGATTGGTGGCGTCGAGCGCGATGTCGACGATCGCCCGGTCGGAGGCGGGCACAAAGTCGAGCCGCACGAGCCCCAGGGTGTGGCCGGTGCCGCGGACGCGGGTGCCGAGCACCACGTCGTTGATCGGCGAGTGCTCGTCGACCACGCGGTTCACCGCCCGTCCGAGCAGGCTCTCATCGACGTCCAGATACAGATTGGGCCGGTTGACGGCACCGCGGACGCGGGACACCACACCGGGGGCCTGACCGGAGTCGGCGAGTTTGCCGAGCAGCGGGCCGACGGCGTCGAGAGCCTCGCTCGTGCCGGTGGCGGCGCCGGTCGCCACGGCGGCGGCGAGTTTGTCAAGACGCTGGGCGTACGTGGCCTGGGCCTCGGGGCTGAAGGCAGCCTCGGCGGCCTCCGCGTAGGCCGTCACAGCCCGCCGCACCGCCGCGAACTGCGGCATCTCGAGCCCATTCTCGCCGGCGTCGAGCAGTTTCTGGAGGCGGCGAAGCGTGGCCGCGTCGGCATGGGAGCCGCTCGCCGCCTGGGCCTGGAGCGTGGGCCAGTCGAGGTATTTCTTCCAGTCGGCCCCGCTCGGGCTGCGGGCCAGCAGGCTGTCGAGCGGTCCGAGAGCGGCCCGGAGTTTCGCGGCGGCATTCGCCAAGCCACCCTCCGAAACGGGCCGGAATGCCTCCGGGATCCCGAGTGGATCCCCGGCCAGCGATGCCAAGTCGGAGGCTGGGGCCGAACCAGTGCCCGCGATGGCCATGAAGGCCCACAAAACACCTGCTGCGGAAAGGGTCCGGCCTGGGAAAGAACGGTGCATGGCACGCCTGTCTGTCTGGGTGGGGCCGCGAGGGCCGGGAGAAAACGCCCGAAGGAGGGCGAGTGTAGCCCGGAGCCGGAGTTTCCCTCCACAGCAGCCTCCAACACCACCACGACCCCCGTGACGCTTGAGTTTTTGCGATTTCTCCGATCTCGGCCACAACCACTTGCCAGCGGCAGACTTCCGCCATCTTGCCCAGGCTGTAAGTCCTGAAGAATCAACACTCTCCGCAGTGTCTGCGCCGGCTCGCCTGCTTGTCAGGAAGCATCTTTGCCCGTCACAACGCCAGTCCTGCCGATCGCCGTTCGCTTGGACGGTCACGCCTCACTGGAAAGGAGATCCTTCCATGGATACGCCTCGCAACATGTCTCGTCTGGTCTCGGTCCGCACCCACACGGTGTTCGGCATCGCGCTCGTGGCCGGCATCTTCGCCGCCTTGGCTCTCGAACTCTTCAGCGCCTCGGCCTTGGGCGCCACCCCCGCCCCGCCTTCGCTCCACCCAAATGCCTTCGGCGCAGTGGAACGGATCGACGACTATGCAGCCGCCAGTGCGGCGGCCAAGGCCGCCGGGGCGATGCTGCTCGTCTCGCTCGAGCCAGTCGCTGAATCGCCCAACGACACGGTCGGCGCACACCTCGAGCGGGCAGACGTTCAAGGCCGGTTTGCCGCAAGTGGCCGGCCGTGGGTGTTCTGCCGGCTCGCCATGGATGCCGGTGGTGCGGTCCTCACGGGCGACCCGAGCCTCGTGGAGATGCGTCGCGGCCCGGGCGTGTTCATCGTCGACCACACGCCCGGCCCCTACACCGGTCGGATCGTGTCGATCCTGCCGCGCACCCCCGGCAAATACTACTCGTTCAGCCCCGCGCACATAGACGAACTCGCCTCGCTCCCACAGGCGTCGCTCACGCAGCGGTCGCTGATCCTCGCCGTGCGGATCCATCCTGAAAATCCCCAGAGCACCTCCGGCGCATGCGATCCCACCCTCTGCGCCGAGGCCGAGGCCCACTCGGCCCACCAGGCCCGCATTCGCCGCCAGGGGCACCACGGCTGGGACACGCGGTCGCAGCGGATCGCAGCGGGCCGCGGCGGCGCGGCGGAGGTGTGCGCAGAGAGTTGGGAGAACCAGGATCTGCTCGACTCGTGCGTCGACTGCGTGGCCAGTTGGAGGCAGTCGGGCGGCCACTGGAACGCGGTGCGGAGCCCACAGGCCTCCTATGGCTACGACATCCGCCGCGGCTCCAACGGCATCTGGTACGCCACGGGCATCTTCATCAAGTAGGACAGGCTGAAGCCTGTCC
>CAZDTC010000301.1:0-3590 GCA_964508125.1 uncultured Candidatus Kuenenia sp. | reverse complement strand
GAGCCGATGGGTAGATACGCGGCTTACTCCAAGCGCACCATCACAGTTGAGAATGAACTAGCGATCACCCTCGGCGACGGAGCATTGTGCCGCCGGCTCGGACGCCGGCTTGGGCGCGTCGAGGCACGACAGGCTGAAGCCTGTCCTACGTGATGATGTTGGCCCCAGGGACGACAAAGCCCCATTCCGCGGCCATTCCGACCGTTTTCTCAGCCGCTCGAGCCGGATTTTTCGCGCCCTAAGTCGAGCGTTTCCTTCGAACACAGGAACGCCTGGGTGTTTGGTGAAGATGGGTAATTTGAGATGGTTTACAGATATTTGCCGTCCCGCTAGCCTGCTGGCACGGTTTTTCACGGACAGAACCCTCGTGAGCCGCCGCGGATTCACCCGATGAATTCCGGGGCGGTGGGCAAGGAGGCAAAGAGACGATGCTTGTAACGCTGGCACGCGGTCTGGTTCATGTTTTTCTCGACGGGGTGGCGGCAAACGTGGCCCGCGTCGCGTTCGCGGCGGTCGCCTGCTGCCTGACGCTGGGGGCTGCTCAACCAGCCACTGCCGGGCACGACACTCCTACAGGCCAGCCATGGCTCACCGACTACCGCGCGGCCTTGGCGGCCGCGGAAAGCACGGGCCGGCCCGTTCTCGCCCTGTTCACGGGGAGCGACTGGTGCCCGCACTGCAAAACCCTCGAACACAACGTGTTCGGCAGCGAAATCTTCAGGAATTGGGCTGAAAAGAACGTGGTTCTTCTCATGATCGACCTCCCGCAGGCGGGCATCACCCAGGAGGTCAGAAACCAGCGATCCCAGGTGTGCATCAACTACGGGGTGCGGACGTTCCCCACCGTGCTGCTCCTCGGCCCGGACGGCAGCAAGATCACCGCCCAAACCGGCTACAAGGGCCAGTCGGCCTCGGAATGGCTGGCCCGGATGCAGGACCACATTCCTGCCCTGCAGGTGGCGCAGGAGACCCATGATGGGCCGGAAACGGACAGTTCCAAGGTTCACGAGTCGCTCGACGAAGCCGTGGCAACCGCCCGGGGGGCACGCAGGCCGATCCTTCTCGTGGTCGCCCGGCCCGGCGATACGAAGGCCAAGAGCCACTCTGAATCGCTGATCAACGACCCCGAATTCGGGTCTTTCACCCGGGAAAACTTCGTGGTTGCCCAGCTTGCCCCACCGACAACCTCCGAATCGGCCACGGCCGCTCCGCTCGACACGCTGCTCGGGGGAGCCGAACTGCCCCCGGACTCGGTGGAACTCATCGTGACCGACGACGGCCAGACGCCGCTGTTCAGCCAATCCGGCTCACAGCCGCCGGCCCGGATCATCCACGGCCTGCGGCGGTTCCTCGCCGCCCGCCAAGCGTCGCGGCAGGCCGAGCACGCGAGACGGTAGGACAGGCTGAAGCCTGTCCTACCGGGTGCGAAATCGGGCTGCTTCCGTGTTGAGATCGGAGATCGACCGGCGGAGTTCGTCGAGCGTCGTCGAGAACACGGCCAGCGACGACGCCGACTCACCGGCCCCGTCGCGAAGCGTCTCCATGGCGTCGCGGATCTGCCTCGCCCCCTGCGACTGCGTGTGCATCCCCTCGTGCACGTGCTCGAGCGACCTGGTCACGGCCTGCACTGGCTCGACGATCCGGCCCAGCGTCTCGCTCACGGCGGCCACCTCGCCGATCCGCTGACTCACCTCGTTGCGAAACCGATCCATTTCCATCGTGCCGCTCGACACGGCCGCCTGCATGTCGCGCACCATCCGCTCGATGTCCTTCGTGGAGAGCGCCGTCTGGTCGGCGAGCCGGCGGATCTCTTGGGCCACGATCCGGAAACCTCGGCCCGACTCGCCCGCCTTCTCGGCCTCGATCGTGGCGTTCACGGAGAGGAGGTTCGTCTGTTCGGCCACCTTGGCGATCGCGGTCACCACCGACGTGATCCCGCTGGCTCGCTGGCTGATCGTGGCGAGCTTGCGAGTGAACTGGTTCATCGTTTCGTCGAGGTGCTGCATCGACGCGGTCATGGTCTCCAGGCCGCTGCGTCCCTCATCGGCCACCCGGGCCGCCTCGCGGGCGGCGGCCGTGACGTCACCCGTGGCCGAGAGCAGCTTTTCGCTCGTGGCGGATATCTCGGCGACCGCAGTCGAGATCTCCGTCGCCGAGCCGCTGAAGGCACGCACCGCCTGATCCTGGCGGGCAAGCGCGCCCGAGGTGTCGGCCTCCACCGTGGAGAGCCGCTCACCGGCGGCCTGGACGCGGCGCACGAGGCCGCCGAGCGATCGTGTCATTTGGCCGAATGCGCCGAGGAGGCGGCCCATCTCGTCGTCGCCACCCCGCGGCACGGCTCCGGTGAGGTCGCCCGCGGCGATCGCCTCGGCGACGCGGAGCGACTGCCGCACCGGCTCTGCGATCGACCGGGCCAACCAGATGGCCGCCAGGGCTCCCGGCAGGCCGACGAGGATCGCAGAGACGCCCGCCGCCGCCGCCTGCCACCAGAGCACGTCACGGCTCGACGCGGTGGAAATCACCACGAGCACCGCCCCGGCGGTGCGACCGTCGGCCCGGCTGACCGGTGCCGCCACCCGATAGGTGTCGGCCTCGAACCGGCCGACAGGCTTCCGCGCCGCGATGCAATCGCGGACGAGTTCCGCATCCTGCGGCACGAGCGCCGCATCGGAATCCGACGCCGTCCCCCGCTCATCGACGCGGCGGCTGACGAGGGCCGTCAACTGCGGGTCGAGAATCCGCACCTCGCGCACGTCGCCGGCAACGAGCTCGGTCACGAGTCGCCGCACCTGCATGCGGTCATCGCCCGCCGCGCCCGGCTCCACGGGCACGTCGGCCGCAAAGGCGACGGCCCGCGCGAGTGCCGCGGCGATGCTGCCGCCTCCATCGCGAGCCTGCTGGAGCACGGCCTGGCGGGCGGCATAGGTCTGCAGGAGCGTGTTCACGGCGATCGCCGCCAACACGAGGATCGTGGCGATGGCGGCAATTTTCGAGCGGAGCGACATGACGGCGGACGTCTCTCGGAGGCGGAGGCTCACCGCAACCTTAGTGCGCCGCTCCGCCAGACGCCACCGAGGGGAACCTCAGCGCCCAACCGCCGGCACGACCGCGCCTGCCGGCACGATCGGAACCACTGGCTCGGCCAGCTCTTCAGGCTGCTCGGCGGCATGGGCCACCGACGGCCTCCAGCGCTCGGCCAGGGCACACCCGCCGATCGGGGCGGCCATGAACAGCGGTGCGGCGAGCCACGGCAGCCACACGGCGGCCGTGCCCGAAGCCCGGGGCCGTCCGGGAGTCACGAGCCCGCGGATCCGCGGGGCTGTCTGCGATGCATTCATGCCAGGGCAGATACCGACCGCCGGCGCCGGGAGCAATGCCATTGGGTGAATGCAATGGCCGAGGCGGGGATCGAACCCGCACGGAGATCGCTCTCCACGGGATTTTAAGTCCCGTGCGTCTGCCAGTTTCGCCACTCGGCCCGAGTTCCCGCGATCGTACCACCAACGCGGGTCCGGCTTCAGGATGGCGCGTTTTGGACACGAGCGCGTTGGCTCGACTGAAAAAAAGGGGAAGGCTCGGGGTTGTCCCCA
>CAZDTC010000300.1:0-3595 GCA_964508125.1 uncultured Candidatus Kuenenia sp. | reverse complement strand
CGTGAGGATCGCTACCTTCGCCTGAGGTCGAGGTCCGCGGGGGCTTCGCGCGTCGCGAGCCAGTCCCGCCACGCGGCGATGTTCCACTCGAAGTTCACGCCCGCGCACGCGGCGAGGGTGTCGAGCACGCGTTCGTTCTTCACGGCAGTCCTCACGGGCTTCGGCCCCCCGCCGAGCGCGAGGCCGCCGCCAGACGGCGTGAACGTGACGCTCGTCGCACCCTCCGCCGTGCCGTCGCCCATCACGCCCACATGCTGCGTCTCGAGGGTCGCGACGAGCCGCGCCAGCACCGCGTCGTCGTGCCGCAGTGGTGACTCCGCGGGCAGCGCCCCGAGCAGCCGGCCGAGGGCATCCGCCGCCCGATTGATGCGCGCGTTGTCGGGGCTTGCGAGCGCCGCGGTGAAGCCGGCCACGGCCGCCTCCGGTGCGACCGTCGCCAGATGCTCGACGGCGGCAATGCGCGTTTCGGGATCGGCATGATCGACTGCGACGGCCATGAGCGCGGCAGTCGCGTCGCCGGATCGGATGCGGGCGAGCGACTTGAGAAAAAGCACGCGGGCCTGGAGCGCCCGGTCGGCAGAGACCGCCGCTGTGAGCGCCGGCACCGCCGCGGGATCGGCGATCTCGGCGATCTCCTCGGCCGCGCGCTCGGCCTGCGCCGGCTCATCGAGCTGGCGGCGCAGCCGTTCGAGGCGGCTCTTCCATTCGGCCCGGGCGAGGTGCGCCCGTTCGGCCCGCTCCAGGAGTTCGATCTCCTGGGCGGTGCGCCAGGCCCCACGGTAGCGCACATACCCGCGCTCCGCCATCGTCTCCTGCTGCGTCTTCGCCGGCACCGACGTCGACTGTGCCGCAGCCATGCTCGTCAGGCACGCCGTGCAGGCGACGAGGATTCCCGCGAACTGAGCATGTGGCCGTGCCATCAGATTCCCTTGGCGGCGTCCTGGATCATGCCCAGATAGGACGAAAAAATCCGGAACACGACAAGGGCGATCAGGCCCGCGACCGCAAGCCAGACGAGAAACCCGGCTCCCCGGGCGGCAGCCGTGATTCCGCGCCGCGATTCGTCGTCGAAGTCGTCGGCCAGCCGTCCGAGCGTCTCCGCGGTCGTGCCCGTCAACTCCCCCACGTCGACCGTCTCCACGAGCCGGCGCGGAAACCGCCCCGAGCCGTGGAGCACATCGGCGAGCGTTGCTCCACCGCGCAACGTCTCTTCCACCGTCTCGGCCTCGAGCGCGAGACCCGGGGCGACAAGAGCCGTGAGCGTCATAAGCCGGCCCGCCGGAAGCCCGGCGCCGCTCGCGAGGCTGGCAGCCCGGCACCAGGCCGCCGCTTCAGCCGCCCGGGCAGCCGGCCCGACGACGGGCACGGACGACACGATTGTTCTCACGAGCCCACCGCCGCGCCAGCGCAACGCGATCGATCGCGCTCCGATCCAAACGGCGGCGGCGAGGGCGGCGAGGCTCGCGAGGTATTTCGCGAGCCCCGCCGGTCCGGCAAGCCCGGTGCCGAGGAGGTCGATCGGCCGGCCTGCCGCGTCGCGGAGCAGCCCGGCGACGAGAATCAAAATGCCGACCACGATCGCGGCGACGGTGAGTTGGAACGCCGGCTGGGCGAGGCTCTGCCGCAGCGCCCGCCGTGCCCGGATGCCGGCGCGGAGAGTCTCGGAGACGTCGCGGAGCGTCTCGGGCTCGTGACCCGTCTCGTCGCCGACCGCAACCATGCCGCGCACAAATGGCGGGAACGCCGCCCCTGCGGCAGCGAGCGCGGCCCCGAGGCCCGCCCCATCGGCGAGCGCCCTGGCCACCGCGTCCATCGCAGGCCGCCATTTCTTTGGTGCGCGTGCCGTCTCGCCGGCCCAGGCCCGGCGCGGGTCGATGCCCGCCCCGAGCGCCGTCGCCAGCCGGCCGAGCATGTCGGCGAGGAAAGCATCGGGCAGGTGGCGGCGCACAAGCATCTCGATTCCGTCAGCCGAGCGATTCCGGCTCCTTCTAACACACCGGGGGCCCATCTGCTAAAAACCGGCCATGCCCGCCGCCACCACGAAACCGCACTGGCCAACCGTCGCCATCATCGGCGTGGGCCTGATTGGAGGATCGGTCGGCCTCGCGCTCCGGGCGAGGCGCTTGGCGGCCCGCGTGATTGGCGTCGGCCGATCCGCCGCGTCGCTTGCCGAGGCGAAGCGGCTCGGGGCCGTCACGGAGACGACCACCGACCTCGCCGGCGCCGCCGCGGCGGCCGACATGGTCGTCGTCGCCACCGGTGTGGCGTCGATCCCCGGCCTGCTCGATGCCGCCGACGCCGCGGTGCGGCCCGGTACGCTCCTCACCGATGCTGGCAGCACGAAGGCCTCGATCGTCGCCGCCTGGGAGAAAAAGCGGCGCACTCGCCGCGGCCGCTTCGTGGGCGCCCATCCCATCGCCGGCAGCCACCGGCGCGGGCCGGCCGCCGCCGCCGTCGACCTGTTCGCCGGCAGAGTCACGGTCGTCACGCCCGGGAAGTCGACTCCCGCCGCCGACAGCGAGGCGATTGGCGAATTCTGGGCGGCGCTCGGGTCCACCGTGTTCATGATGCCGCCAAAGGATCACGACCGTCTGCTCGCGGCCACGAGCCACGCGCCCCACGTGATCGCCGCGGCGCTCGCCGCCGCCACGCCGCCTGAGGCGATGCAACTCACGGCCGGTGGCTGGCGCGACACCACGCGGATCGCCGCCGGCGACCCCGACCTGTGGGCCGACATCCTTCTCGACAACGCGCCGTTCGTGGCCAAGGCACTGTCGCGCGTCGCGGCCGCCACCGAGAAGATGCTCGCGGCCCTCGAGAAGGGCGACCGACGCAAGCTCGTGGCCCTCCTCGCAGCCGCCAAGGAACACCGCGATGCTGTGGGAGGTTGACGTCTCGCTGCGCGAGGCCGGCGGCGACCACGCCGCCCGCGCCGTCGTGGCCGGGGCCGCCGAACTCGGCATCGCGGGCTGCACGCAGGCCCGCACGTCCGCCGGCTGGCTCATCGAGGGAGAAATCTCCCGGGCCGATGCCGAGCGGCTCGCCGCCCGTCTGCTCACCGACCCGGTCACCGAGTCGTTCACACTCTCCCAGGTCGGCGACCCGGCGCTCCTCACCGGGCCCGCGGGGCTGCCGACCGCGCTCCACGTACTGCCGCGGGCGGGCGTGACCGATCCCGCCGGGCAGAGCGCCTGCGAGGCGCTCGCGCTTCTCGGGGTGCGGCCGACGGCGGTGCGGAGCGTGCGCAAATACTGGTTGCCCGCGATCGACGCGGCGGCCGCGGAGCGGCTGGCCTGGAAACTGCTCGCGAGCGAGGCGATCCACGACGTCGTCATCGGACCGCTTGCGCTGACGACGCTCGCGGGAGGGCGGCCGTGGACGTTCGCGCAGCAATCGGTGCGGCTCGACGGCCTCGACGACGCCGCGCTCGCGAAGCTCAGCCGCGAGCGGTCGCTCGCGCTCACGCCGCGCGAGCTCGCCGCCGTGCGCGATCACTTCCGCTCCCTCGGCCGCGACCCGTTCGAGATCGAGCTCGAGACGATCGCCCAGACCTGGAGCGAGCACTGCTGCCACAAGACGCTCGGCAGCCCCGTCG
>CAZDTC010000299.1:0-3617 GCA_964508125.1 uncultured Candidatus Kuenenia sp. | reverse complement strand
GGCGGATGCCGCATAGACGGGTGCATTCGGCTTCGCGCGTTCGGCGAATGAATTGAACGTCTTCGTGGGCGGGTTCTTGTCGTCTTTGTAGCTGCCGATGGCGGAGTTCTCGTTGCGGCCGCCGGCCACCATCAACTGCGGAACGGCGGCCGCGGAGAAGAACTGCGTATTCACGGTCACGCCGCCGGTGCCGGCCGGGACGCCCGGCGCGAACTGGCTGACCATCCTCGGCCTCGCTCCCGCGACGTCGAACACCCTCACTGTCGGTGGCAGCCCGAAACCGCTGCCCACGACGATCCGCCCCACGCCCTGCACGGCCACCGCGACGCCGCCGGTGTAGGTCCCGCCGAACGCCGTGAACGACTGCTTCGGCTGCGCCACGAACGCGGTGGTCGTGCTGCGGGCCACCGCCACGCTGCCCCGGCCGCGCGAAGCGCCCGCCACCAGGTCGTCCACGCCATCGCCGTCGACGTCTCCGACGGTCACCTCGACGCCCCGCACCCATCGCCGTCCGAACGGCAGGAACCGGAAGGACGGCTTCTCCACGCCGTCGAGGCTGAACACGCGGACCTCGCCGACCCGACCCGGGCCGGGCGCGGTGACGATCTCGACCGTGGTCGGATCGGCATCGACGTTTCCCACCGCCACCCGCACGCCGCCGCGGAAGGTCGGATCGTCATAGGGCACGAAACTCGTCGAATCGCCGCTGTATGGATCGATCACGTAGACCCGCGGGGTGCTGTCGCAGCCGAGGTCGTTGGCCGCGACGAGCACCGGCGACTTCGCCTTCGTCGGCGGGATCGAGAGCGTGGCCGACGAGGAGATCGCGATGCCAGTCTGCGTGAGCGTGATCGTGATGCTCGACGGCACTGGACTCGGTGTCACCGGCCCCAGCGTGCCCCCTGAGAGCGTGCCGACGACGTAGAAGGTCCGCTGCTGGCCCGGGATCACCGTGTTTGATTCCGTGATGATCGCGGTCGACTGAAACGTGCCGAACGCCGGGTTCGAAAACGTCAGGCTCGTACCCACGTTGGTCGAGAACGACCAACTGCCGGCCGCAGAGAGCGCCGGGAGGCCCACGAAGTAACCGGTCTGCGAAGCCGTGGAGCGCACATTGCCGAGCGTAAACGTGACGGCCGTGTTGATGTTGCCCGTATCGACCGTCGTGGTTCCCAGGTTGGCGAACGCTTGGGTGCCCGTCGTGGTCGCCAACGCCAAGCGAGACTCGAGTGGCTCGGCCCCCAACTGGGCGAGGTTGGAACGGCCGTCGTCGAGCCGAGAACGGCGACGTGAATGACCAAACAGCCGTGGCCAGAGCCGTGACACGGGAAACGATCTTGCTTGGGAAGGCAGGAAGAACAGCCGAGGGAATTGCCCATCTTACCCAACCGGAGCGGGCATTTCGAGCCGACCGTTTGGGGGAAATGTGCGGGCCCGAATTTTGCCACAGGACAACTGTTTTGGTGACGGTTGTGCCGATTGTTCCTCTTGGAAGGGTCGCGGTTCAGGAGGGGGAACATGCGGATGGAATGGGGCGGGCAAAATCTGCGGCGCGGCACCCGGTGGCTACTGGTCTGGGCGGCGGCCCTGCTGGGCTGTCTGCCAGCGACGCTCGTCGCCCAGGAGATCGTGCCGCCTACCGGTTTCGAGGACACCGATGCAACGTGGCCCTGGGCCACCCTCGATGACGACGACAGGTGCATGCACGACATGCGGCGCTGCTGTGGCGACTGCTGCTGCCCGTCGTGGGACACATACGCGATCTTCGACGTGCTCTACCTGCAGCGGAACAACTCCATCGGCGACAGTCCGCTCGTGCTCAACGAACTCGGGGAACCGGTGATGACCTCGCAGGATCTCCAGCCGGGCATGGCGACCGGAACGCGGGTCTTCTTCGGCCGCCTCATCAACGATGCCTGGGGCTGGGAGATCGGCTACACCGGGATCTACGGGATGTTCGGCGAAGCACTCGTCACCGCACCCGATGGCCTTCAAACTCCCCCCGACTTGAACAGCGCCGTCAGCAATTTCGGCGACGCGCAGGCGGTCCGCGCCACCTATTGGTCGTCGCTCAACATGACCGAAGTCAACCTGTTCCGCTACCGCTGTTGCCGCGAGTGCCGGCCCACGCGATTGGCCTGCACGAACTGCCGGCCGAATTGCCACTGCATCAACTGGATCGCCGGCTTCGTCTGGGCGGGGCTCGACGAACAGTCGGCCCTTGCGGCCACCTGCTGCGATCCGCCGGAAACGAGCGCCTACACAGTGCAGACGACGACGAACTACTTCGGCCCACAGGTCGGCATGCGAGGCCGACGCGAGTGGTGTCGCTGGGCGGTGGAAGGCTGGTGGAAGACCGCGCTGTGCGGCACCGCAGCCTCTCAGGGGCAGGCGCCGATTTTCGACACCGTGACCGGCCTGCAGGAGCGGGGGCCGACCCGCTCGTCCGACGCGGGTGTCGGATTCATCGGCAGCCTCAACGCCACACTCATCTACCGGCT
Source organism: uncultured Candidatus Kuenenia sp. (assembly GCA_964508125.1). Taxonomy (GTDB): domain Bacteria; phylum Planctomycetota; class Planctomycetia; order Pirellulales; family UBA1268; genus RGVT01. The sequence continues at coordinate 1,116 of CAZDTC010000299.1, read as the reverse complement.
CACGCAGATCTGGGGGCTGCGGGCTGGCTACAACGCCTACTGGCTCACCAACGCCGCGTTCGCGCCGAACCAGTGGGATTTCAGCACGGCTTCAAACGCCGGCACGACGATCCGCGACAACGGCACGCTCTTCCTCCACGGCGTCAGCCTCGGCGTGGAGGCCCGCTGGTAGCGATGAGCTGCCGCCCTTCCCGGATCGGCCGCGGCGAAGCCAGACGACCCCCGCCGTGCCCAGCGCGACCGTCGCAAGGGCGACCGCGGAAGGTTCGGGCACCGGCTGGATCGAGGCAAAATCGAGCGTCGCATTGACGCTGATCGACTTGCCGGTACCGGCATTCTGGTTGAAACTGAGAGTCAGATTCGTCAGGAGGGGATTCGGGAACAGCGGCCCACCGAACGTGCCGTTTGAATACCACCCCTCGACCACGAAACTTCTGCTCCCCACGATCGGGTCGTTGGAGAGTTGCCGAATTTTCGTCGATTCAAACGAGCCGAACTCCAACGTGCTGAACGCCAGGCTTTTGTGGTTGTCCACGTTGAAGGTCACGGGGCCGAAAAACTGCATCGGCAACGCTGCGAAATAGCCGTGGCTCTCTGCGGTCGACACGAATGCCCTGAGCGTGAAAACACGCGCATCGTTGACGTCATTCGTCAGCGCCGCAATGGTGTTGCCGACATCGACGAACCCCTGCGAGCCATTCTCGGATGGCGCGAAGATGATTTCGGCCCGCGCGCATACCGTCCCGATCAAAAACGCCAGCACCGCGCCGAACAGCGCCCGGTGGGGTCGCGAAACACCGCAAAGCATCGCCATGGCAACCTCTGGTTTTCAAAACGCTTGGCGACCCGGCGGCCCAAAAGGGCGTTGCAGCGTGCGAAAACCAGTCTGAAACGGGATCGGGAGCGCCCGAAACCCTGGCAAAGCTCACCGGCAGCGGCCGGGACAAGACAGGGAAGCCGGAACCTCGAGGCCGCCGGGACTGAACGCTTGCCGCGAAGCCCGGGGGGGCATTCGCGACGGTTCGCCGCAACGTCTTTCGACCGAGGTCAGTAGCTTCCCTTTCGACAAGAGGATCTCGCACTCGCGAATCCTCTCCACGGCCAAATTATCGCCGG
>CAZDTC010000298.1:0-3618 GCA_964508125.1 uncultured Candidatus Kuenenia sp. | reverse complement strand
ATAGTCGTTCGTGCTCGTGGCCCAATGTTCGAGCGGCGTCGGAAGCCCCGGCGACTCGGGGCACGGGGAGCCCTCGATCTGTGCCTCGATGGCCTGCTTCACCATCTCGGCGATCTGACGGGTCGCCTTGCCCGCCTCGTCCGCGCCCGTGCGGGCGAGTAATCGGGTGAGATTGGCATGGTTGGCCGCCAGTTGCGGAGCGGGTGGCATTCCCCACTCGGCAAGCAGCCCACCCATGCCGCCCGCCACGGCCTCGACGGCCGGGGCGACGTATCGCGGCTGTTCGCCGACCTCGGCGGCGAGCGTGGCCAGCTTCCCGCTCCAGGTGGCTGCCCGTCGCATCTGTTCCACCGACATGCCCGACTGCTGCTCGGCGACTTCGAGTTCGTCGATCAGCCTCTGGATCACGCGTGCCAGACCATCGGCCACGGTCCGGCGCGTCTGGGCCCGGACCGACTCGGCCACCTTCGTCTGCATCGTCTCGCGCAGAAAAGAGAGCCCGCCGTCGCGCACGAACCTCCGCCACGGCTCCACCTGGCCGGGCCGTCGCTCGCAACGCTCCGGCACCACCGGCTCACCCTGCGAGTCGAACTTGACCACGAGCGGAAACCGGTTGATCACCTCCGTCGGCACCTGTGTTTCACCGGGGCCACGGGCTGTGGCGAGGGCCACGTGATAAGCGTTGCCGATGAAGATCACGGCATCTCCCGTCAGCCCCTGGTTGCCGAGCGTCTCGTCAAGATGGCAGAACATCGACGGCTGCGTGGCATCTTCCGGAGGGCCGTGGAGCTGGAGCTCGTTGAGGTCGTCGCAGCGGGTGATGACCATCCACACGCGGCCTCCGAGCGTGCTGCGGTGCTGCTCCCGCATCGGTTCGGCGAGTCGCGAAATCTCGGCCGATTTCACCTGGCTGGCGAGTTGGAACATGAACGCGCCATCGAGGTGCGGGAGGAAATTCAGCGTGAGCTTGTCGTCACTCTCCTTATCGACTCCGAGGCCAGGAAGATCGATCATCTCGATGTCGAGGCTCATGGCGTCGGTCACGAACTCGATCCGCACCTCGCGCAGCAGGGTGTACTTCGACGGCTTGTCCTGGTGCGTGGCATAGTCGCGTCGCTTCGAATAGACGCCGGCCTCGATGAGCGGCGCATCCTGAAGCACCTGCGGAAACTCGAGGGCGGCCTGCAGCAAGCCGATCAACACGCGATGGTCGGCCGCCTTGAAGTGTGGTTGTTCGGCGTTCTGCCGTCGCACTTGGTCCAGGAGCTGCCTGTGGTTGGCGTCGTACTTGAGCTTGATGAGATCACAGATGTCGGTGGCCCGCGCACGAAACTCGTCCTTCGTCATGAACTGGAGCTCGATGAAGTGCCGTTCGCCGGGAGGGCATCGCGGGGACGGATCCCTCCGGGGAATGAGCCGGGTGGGCACGCTGGTCGTCGGACCGCCGGAACCCTGCGGAGCGGGGCATTCATCCTTCGAGACCGACAGAAGGTTGCCGACCGTCGTCGATTTTCCCGCCTGGGATGGCCCGATGAAGCCGATCGAGAATCGCGGTCGCGTCATCCGCTGCGCGAGTTCTGAGAGCTGCTGCTGAACCTTGCCCACGGCGTCGCGCTGGGCGAACCGCGGTAGGAGCGTCGCCGCCTCGGCGAGAATCTGGTCGACCGCGTTGTACTTGTCGACGAGCGCGTCGTCCTGGAGCAGTTTGCAGGTGAGATGTTCGAGTTGTGCCATGATCGTTCCGTTTCGTCACTCGAGCGGGGCGCCGGGAAGGCCGGGCAGCCACCACGGCAGCCGTTCGGTCTGATACCGCTTGCCGCCCGCTCCACCGACCTTGATCGCCTCGCGGTCGTTCGGATTCGTCGGATTCTCGAATTCCCACACGAGCACGGCGCGATCGCCCACCTTGTCCGGCGAGGTCGCCAGGAGTGTTTTCCAGGCCCTCGTGTCGATCGGCACGTCGATCTCGAAGCCCCGCTCGACGTCGTTCCACGGCACGGCGACCCAACGGTCGACGCCCTGAACGAGCTTTTCGCCCGCCTTGAGCTGGCGTGCCTCAAGCCAGGCGGGCAGCGTCTTGAAGCCGTTTTCCGGCTCGAGCTGCTTGTCGAGTTCGGCGCGGACGGCGGTCTCCTCGGCTTCCGTGAGCGGAAAGCGAATCCAGAGGCGTTTCGGATTCGTATTCGCCGGTCGCGAGTAACGCAGCGACACGTATCCGGGGCGTCGCCAGCTCGACTTCTCCTGGAAGCTGCCGACGATGAGGGTGGCGGTCGACGCGTAGAGCTCCTTGATCGGATTGCCCACCTTCTGCTCGTCCTGCAACGACTCGAAGAGTTTCTGCTCGTCGCCCTTCACCCCCTTGAGCGTCACGAGATAGCAGCGGCCCACGTCCGGCCAGCCCACGACGACGTCGACGGGCGGCGTGGCCGAGCCGTCGGCCCGCTCCTCGGAGCACCGCAGTGTCGCCGATCTCGGCATCTTTCCCTTGCCAACCTGCAGCACGTAGGTGCCGGGGCTGTGGAAACGCAGTGGCGCGCTCGCCTGAAGGCGGGGACCGACGTCGAGTTCGAGTGTTTCGTCCTTGCGCTTCTCCGCATCGAACACGACGACCGACGCGTGGTCGAGGAACTTCGCGGGGTTTCTCAGGTCGATCGTCCACGCCCCTTCGCGTCCCTTGAGCGGCTCGACGAGCACGCTTCCGGAATCGTCGGCGGACGTCTCGGCCGCGATCCGTCCACTCCGGATGATCGAGCTGATGAGCCGATACGATTCCGGGTCGATCGGGTCGACGGTGTGCTCCTCGAAGTTGAAGCCGGGGGTGGAAGTCCGAGCCGTCAGGAACTTGTTGCCGACCTCGAAGGCGTTCATGTCGGGATCGGCCTGGACCACGAGGTGGATGACCCGCGGAATCTGCGCGTGACACAGGACGCCGGGCACCATGGTCGCCAGAAAAACCGGAACTGCGAGGACGGAGGTGGCGGCGAACCGCCACGAGTTGGTCGAGGGCATGGAGTCACTCCTTCGTGTTCGTCGGGGATACGGCCGCAGGGCCGCCGCGGAGCCGCATCTGGCGTTCGAGTCTGGCCATGATTGCCGGCTTGTTCGAGCGAGAGATTTCGGTGAGTGCGTCGGCGATCGCCGACATCGCAGCCTCGATCCGCGTGCGCTCCTCGGCGACCGGACGCGGCTGGGAGTCGAGCGATTGGAGGACGGCAACCGCCTCCTCTTCGACGGCCCGGAGGTGTTCCTCGACCGGCTCCCGCAGGCAGTCGTCCGAGCAGGATTTCATTCCGGAATGCTCCTTGCGGCACTCCTTGAGAAGCAGCCAGTAGTCAGGGCGCTTTGCCGCGTCGACGCGGGCCGCGTCGTGCAAATCCCTGAGCGACTCGAGCTTCGCGTAAAGCGGGTCGGTCACCCGAGCCTGCTTGCAGTAGGGCGCCGGAACGCGAGGCGGGAAAAGAATCGACTTCAGTTGCCACAGTCCGGCGAGGGCCGCGATCGCCACGGCCACCAACGCTGCCTTGCGGATCGCCGCCCATCCACACCACGGCGGGGCGGGCGGCTTGAACAGGAAATGCGCGCTCGGCCTGTGAACCGCAAGCCGCATCGCCAGCTCGC
>CAZDTC010000297.1:0-3625 GCA_964508125.1 uncultured Candidatus Kuenenia sp. | reverse complement strand
CTTGCTCCGCAAGCGGATCCCGATTGAGATCCGCTTGCGGAGCAAGCGGTCTACTCTGGGCGCGTCGCCAGCTCCAGGCAGGCGATCTCGTGCTCGCCGCGAATGAAGAGCCGTGTGCCGACGATCGCCGGATGCGAATAGGTCGGGTTGCAGGCCGCCCCCTCCATCTCCGTGAATGCATCGCATTCACATGCCAGTCGGCAGCCACCGCCTGCAATGTCATACATCATCAGCCGCCCTTTGTTGCCGATCACGAGCAGGCGGTCGCTCCCGGCCATGACGGCTGCATAGGTGGCGAGTCCGCCGGCCTCGCCGCGTTGCACGGTGGCCAGCCCTTGCGCGGCGTTGAGTTCGATGACGCATTCCTGGATGCCGAAAATCCGCGTGCCGACCGCCACGGGCGTCGCCATGTCCGGCGAGAGGTCGTCCGAGCGGGCCAGGGGCTCGGGGGAGATCGTCCCGTCCGCCTGAAATGCATGCAGCCGCGTGCCGTTCATTTCGGTCGCGACGAGCAGCTTGTCGCCCACGAGCACGGGCGTTGGCACGTTGAAGTCGCCTGCCACAAGTGGCTTGAGCGTCCAGAGCCGGCGGCCGGAAGCCACGCTCCAGCCACCAAGCGTGGCGTTGTCATGCCCGATCACCTGGGTCTCACCGGCGACCGTGGCGGCGATGAAGGATCCATGTCCGGCGGGTGCTCCGGGGCTGCGCCACAGCTCGCGGCCGGTCGCCGGGTCAAGCGCCACGACCGACGCATCTTCAGCCCCGGGCGCGACGATCAGCCGCCGATCGACCAGCAGCGGCGACGAGCAATAGCCCCAGACCGAGGGCCGCTCCTTCGGCACCTGATAGTCGGCCACCAAATTTCGCTTCCAGACGATCCTGCCGCTGACGAGATCGACGCAATGCAGGTGCCCGAAGGCGCCGAGCAAGTAAACCCGCTCGTGCTCGATCAGCGGTGTGGCGCGGGGAGAGTTGCCGTAGTCGAGGCTGCCGACGGCATCGTAGGCGATCGTCCACCGCGGCCTGCCGGTGTTGGCATCCAGGCATTGAAAGACATCTTTGCGATCCTCGTCGTCGCGGTCTCCAAAGATCACCACGTTCGTCGTGGCAGCGATACCGCCGAGCCCGGGCCGCGCGAGCGAGCGGCTCCACACCCGCTCGGGAAGTTCGGGCAGCCGCTCGGGCAGGGATGGAGCGATCGCGGTTCTCCGTGGGCCGCGCCAGCCGGTCCAGCCGCTGGGCACCGTCTCCGGGAGCGGCACGAACCCGGCGGCCGATTCGAGTTTCGCGCAGAGCGGCTTGTCGGCGGCGACGGCAAGAAGGGCCGACCGCACCGCCTCACGCGTTTGAAAGTCCAGTTCGGCAGTGACGAACGCCGTGATGAATCGCACCGGGCCGGTCTGCCCCACCACCCGCAGCGCCCCCTTCGGCACGGCGCCACAGCCCTCGAGCAGCGGCTGCGCGTAGCTGGAGACCACTGCCGCCGCGAGCGCGGGTGGCTTCACTTCGAGCACCGTGGCGGCGGCATCGCTGCAGGAGGGATGCTCGTGTAAGGCGGCCGGCTCCAGCACCCCGGCCAGCCGCAGGGCCTTCAGCGGCATGCCGTGCTTCTCGCTGTGGTTCTCGTCTCCGAGATGGATTTCATGGTCGACGAGATCCTCGATCGACTCCGCCGGATCGTCGGCGGCCACCACGAAGAGGCCGCGCTGAACCGTCTGCCCCTGCAGGTCGGAGAGGGCGAGCATTGGCTCGATGTTCAGCCCGGCGGCCCGCGCATCGGCTTTCACGACCGAATGCTTGCCGATGATGATGTGGGCCACGGGGCATCCCGCCGTTTCGGTGGCGCGGCGGACCGACTCCCCGAATCCGATCTTCACCGTCCGGCCGAGCTTCTGCTCGAGATGGCCGGCGAGCGCCTCGTAGTCGCGCTGCGCGTAGCCCGCCACGCACGGGCATGAGAGCCTCGCGGCCAGGGGATCCATGATCGCAAGGCAGATCGGTTCATTGCCATCGCCGGCGGCATCCCCGCCGACGAAGCAAGACAAGACAACGATCACGGCGAGAGCGGCGAGCCGCGGCGCTGAAAATGCCATTGAATCCGAGCCCTAACGCATCGACAGCGACTTGCCGTCAGGCCGGCCGGCCGCAGCCTTTGACTCCATCACCAAGATGTGGCCGCGGGTAATGTCGAGCATGTAGACGCGGCCACCGTCCGGAGAAACTGCGATCGAAACCTTCTTGCAGCCGGGAACGAGCTCGACGGCGCCCACGACCTCGAGAAACTTCCCCTCCGGGCTGAACCGCATCACCCGCCCGCTGCCGGCCTCCGCGGTGTAGACGGTCTGCTTTGGCCCGAAGTTGACGTTCATCGGATTGCAGCAGCCCTCGAATCCTGCCCCACCTTCGCTGCCGCGTGAGCCGAATTCGAGCAACTCCGCACCGTCGCGGCTGAAGCAACGAACGCGGTGCCGGGTGTTCTCGGCCACGTAGACGCCATTGTCGTTGGCCTGCACGTCCATCTGGCCGCAGCAACCTCTAAGCGCCTCTCCTATCTTTCGCCCGTCGCTAAAATCTAGGCTCGTGCGCCAGACGTCGAATCCATGGCCGGTGGTCGACGAACAGGCCACGAAGACGTCTTTCTTCGAGGCCGAGATCGACACCATCTTCATTTGCACGGCCACGAGCTGTTGGACCTGCCGCGACTCTTCTTCGGGGTCGGGCTTCGCAGGAGCCCGCTTGCGATTGCCGGGTTTCTGACCGGCTGGATTGTCGAGGAATTTCTTGACGCTGGATTGCATGCGGGTGTAGCTCATCCGTTTGACCCGCAGCTTCTTCTGGGTTTTCTCCGCGTCGGGGTCGGAAGAGGCCGCTTCGATCTCGCGGTCCACCGCCGCGATCTTTTTTTCGACATCGGCCAGCCGCTTCTGGTAGGTGCGCACCTTTGTCTGGAGGGCGGCGGTGAGGTCGCGTTGTGCCTGCTGATGAATCTTGGTGCGCACTCCCACGGCCGCTTCCTTCGCGCCCGCCATGTTTGGCGAGGCCGCCTCCTTCTCAATCGCTCCGGATTCGTCGAGCCGCAGAAGCTTTCCCTGGCCTCCGACGAAGATCTTTCCCTGCGGGCAGACGTTGATCGCTTCGGGCGGCACGGGCAGCGTCCAATCGGCGATCCGCTCGCCTGTGGGGTCATACACACGAATGACCGACGCCTCTCCCGCCACTCCCGCCAAGACGCGGCCTTGCTTGTCCACCGCAAACGTCGTGAGTTTTTCGGCCCCGCCTTGCTCCACGACTCGAATCAACTGCACCTGGGCGTGCGTGCCCTGCGAGTCGGCGGCCCTGGCGTTGAACGGCACGAAGGCAATCGCGGCAATCGCGACCAGGCTTGGAAGAGGGTTTTGTTGCATGGCGACGAACGGTCTCCACCCCTTATGGCGAGAGCAACCGGCTCCAGGGGCCAAGTCGGCAAAAATCCACTGCCCAGGGGTGGCAGATTGCCCGAAAGAGGGGGTCGCGTCAAGCAACTCGCCCGGGCCAGTAACTCCCTGCAAAGAGACCGCTTGGTCCGCAAGCGGATCTCAATCGGGATCCGCTTGCGGACCAAGCGGTCTACTTTGACAGGCTGAAT
>CAZDTC010000296.1:0-3625 GCA_964508125.1 uncultured Candidatus Kuenenia sp. | reverse complement strand
CTTGCGCATCGCACCGACCGTCTCCGCCGGAAGTTCTCGGCGCCTACGAGTTGAAGAGGATTCAGGGAGCCCGAAGCCGGTGCGCACCATTGACGCAGCGACAGGCTGAAGCCTGTCCTACGCGACACTCAAATGCGGATCTGCGAGGCCTGCTCGATGATCTGCTCGAGGGGCACGAGGTTGCCCTTGTTGCAGCCCGGGCAGGCTTCGGCGGCTTCAGCCCAGGCTTCGGGGGAGCGGATGTTCGAGTCCCAGAAAGGCCAGGTTTTGCACTGCCGCGGCCGCTCCTCGTAGGCGGTGCACTTGCGGGTCTTCTCATCGAGGAGCACGCAATCGCCATTGGGCCGCTCCGTGAGCGAGCGGCGCACGCCGACGCGCTTCACGTAGCGCTGCTCGAAGTCGGCGGCGGGTATGCCCAGCCGTGCGGCCATGGCGTCGATCTCGGCCTGGTTGACCCACACGAAGCCCTCCGATCCCGAGCAGCAGTCGCCGCACTGCGTGCACTGGAAGCGGAGGCCGCCGGAATACCACACGTCTTTTCTGATGCCGGCCATCCCGATCCTCCATTCACGTCGCAAACTGCTCGACCGCCGCCACGACCGCGTCGACATCGGCCGACGTGTTGAACGGGCCGAACGCCAGCCGCACGGTGCCCCCGGCCTGCGTGCCGAGCCACTCGTGCACGCAGGCCGCACAGTGGAAGCCCGAGCGTGCCTGCACGCCGGCTGCCTGCTCGAGCAGCGCGGCAAGTTCGGCGGGATCATAGCCGTCGAGGGTGAAACTCACAATCGGCGGCCCGCCATCGAGCGCCGCGAACACGCGCGTGCCGCGGATCTCGCAAAGCCGCTCCGCAGACGCGGCCGCGAGGCCGTGGCACCGCTCGTGGATCGCCGCCACGGTCTCCGCCTCGAGCCACGTGGCCGCGGCATCGAGCGCCGCGAGCGCAGGCAGGTCGGGCGTGCCCGCCTCGAGCCGGTCGGCGAAGGCGCCGGGCATGGCGAGCGAATCGCTTGCGGAGCCCGTGCCACCCTGCACGAGCGGCTCGATCTCCACGCCCGCACGGGCCCAGAGGATCGCGACGCCGGCCATGCCGTGGAGCCACTTGTGGGCCGGGGCGACGACGACGTCGGCTCCCCAGGCCGGCGATATCGCACTCTCGAGCGCCACCTGCCCCAGCGACTGCGCCGCATCGAGGATCAAAAGCCCGCCGCGCTCGTGGGCGATGGCGGCGATCGCCCTTGAGTCTTGCAGGGCGCCGGTCACGTTCGAGGCATGCGAGCACACGACGAACCGCGTGGCGGGCCGCCACGCCGCGGCGATCGCAGCCGGATCGACGTGGCCGGCGCCATCGCACGGCACGATCGTGAGATCGATCACTCCAGTGCGGCGGAGGTGCTCGAGCGGCCGCAGCGTGGCGTTGTGGTCGGCGGCCGTCGCGATCACGTGGTCGCCGGGCCGCACGAGGCCGTGGATCGCCATGTTGAGCGCGAGCGTCGCCCCGGCCGGAAGCGCGACGCGGGCCGGATCGACGCCGCCAAGGAGCAGCGCGGCCCGGGCTCGGGCCCGGCTGCGAATGGCATCGGCCGCAAGCGCCGCGGCATGGCCGCCGCGGCCGGCCGCGGCCCCGACCTCCCGCGCGGCTCGCTCCCACGCGGCGAGCACGGGCTCGGGCTTCGGCCACGACGTGGCCGCGTTGTCGAGGTAGCGGCGCGGCTGGCCAGAGTGGTTCACGCTAGCCCCCGATCTGATACATGGCCCGCTCCGGCCGCTCGAACTCGGGCGAGCCGATGCCGTGGGCGGCCCGCTTCGCCCGCACGCAGGCGTGGAGCAGGTCGGCGATAGCCTCGTCAACGTCGCGCTCAGCGCCATGGCCGCGGAGCACCGGCCGCACGTCCCACTCGGTGGTCGAGAACAGGCAGTTGCGAAACTGCCCATCGGCGGTGAGCCGCAGCCGGTCGCAGCGATCGCAGAATGGAGCCGACACGGGGTTGATGAAGCCCACGCGGCCCGCGCCGTCGGCCCACTCGAAATCCACGGCAGGCTGCCCGGGATCGCCCGCCGCCACCGGCACGAGCGCGCCGACGCTCCGCTCGAGGATCGCCCGTACCTCCGCTCCGGAGAGCACCTGCCCTCGAGACCAGCCTTCATCCGCATCGAGCGGCATGAACTCGATGAACCGCAGATGAAATCCCTCGCGCCGGCAGAACTCCGCCAGCGGCACGATCTCGCCCTCCGTGAGGCCGCGGATCGACACGGCGTTGATCCGGATCGCCGTAAAGCCGGCCGCGCGGGCGGCGACGAGGCCGGCGAGCACGCGGTCGAGCCCACGCCGGCGCGCGATCGACTCGAACACTTCTTCCCGCAGGGCATCGAGGCTCACGTTGAGCCGGTGCAGCCCGGCCCTCCGCAGCTGTTCCGCTTGCGCCGCGAGCAACAGTCCGTTGGTCGTGAGGCCGACGTCGTCGATCCCTGGCACGGCCACGAGCTGCCGCACGAGTTCGTCGAGATCGGCCCGCATCAGCGGCTCTCCGCCGGTGAGCCGGAGCGAGCGAATGCCGAGGCCGGCGGCCACGCGCACCACGCGGGCGATCTCCTCGTACGTCAGGAGCTCTTCCCGAGGCTTGAACACCGCGTCGACCGGCATGCAGTAGGTGCAGCGCAGGTTGCAGCGGTCGGTCACGCTCACTCGGAGATCGGTGTGCACGCGGCCGAAGCCATCGATGAGCTTCATGGGCCGCGCTCCGTCACGGGCGACTCCGGCCACGCCTGCGGATGGATCCAGGTGCGCGAGCCGTCGACCGCCTCCTCGCGCTTCCAGATCGGCACGCCCTCCTTGATCCGCTCCATCAGCCACTCGGCCGCCCCAAACGCCGCGCGGCGGTGCGGGGCGCTCGCCGCCACCGCCACGCTGGCTTCGCCCACCGGCACGGCGCCGAGGCGATGCGCGACCGCGCAGGCCGTGAGCCCGAAGGAGCGCACGGCCTCGTCGGCGAGGTCTCGCAGTTGCGCCTCCGCGAGCGGCTCGTGGGCCTCGTAGTCGAGGCTCCGCGTCACGACGTCGCCGGTGATTCCCCTCGTGGTGCCCACGAACAGGACGTTGGCCCCGGCGGCGGGATGCGACACGCGGCAGAGCAGGGCCGCGGTGTCGATCGGTTCGCGGACGAGAGCACACCACACGGCCGCCATGTCAGCCTCCGCTCACGGGAGGGATCACGGCAACGTCCGCAGTCCCGGCACCGACGACGAGATCGTCGGCAGCATAGCGCCCCCCCACGGCCACGGCGCTGCGGGCCACGAGCGGGGCGATCGCAGGCCAGCGCCGGCCGAGCGCGGCCTTGAGATCGGCCACCGTGCCGCCGGACCAGTCGATCTCGGCCTCGCGGCACCCCGCCGCCTCGGCCATGCCGGCGAACAGGGCCACACGCACGACGCCCACGGGTCCGCCGTCAACTCGTGGTGAGCCGGCCGCTCGTGGCGGAGAGGAGGCCGTCGAGTTCCCGGACTCCGTCGCCATCGATCGCTCCATAGGCCTTGGCCAGCAGTTTCACCGGGTGCACGGTCGGCTTCGTCGTGCCCTGCTCCATTTGTATCCGGCAGGCGCTGCACTCGGTAGCGCCCGCCTCGA
>CAZDTC010000295.1:0-3630 GCA_964508125.1 uncultured Candidatus Kuenenia sp. | reverse complement strand
ATGAAGCCGATCACGAGCAGGCCCGCCATGAGCATGATCGACTGGCCGGTGATCACCTCGTAGAGCGCCTCACCGAGTTTCGACTCCTTTACCGGGCGGCCTGATGCGGCCGCCTTCGCCGCCCGCTCCCGGGCCGAAAGCGCCGCACCCAGCACGAGCGCGATCGCGATCCCCGGGCACTCCAGGATCGTGACCAGCGTGGGAAGAAAACTGTTTGCCGGATGCTGTGTCTGCTCGACGAACGAGTTGGCGACGGCATAGGTCACCGCCGAGGTGCTGCCGTAGTGGGCGGCGATGCCCGCGGCGTCGGCGATCGACAGGCGGGCGAAGTACCGAAGCACGAGAAACGACGTGATCGGCGTGAGACACCCGAGAAACAGCGTGGCCAACGCGGGCTTCCAGATCGTCGACACGCCGTGTGCCTCGTATTCATGCGCGAGTTCATGGCCGCCCATGAATCCGATCGACATCAGAAGGAAAATCGCGATCGAGTAATAAAGCTCCTTCGGGATCTTGATCCCGCCGTGGATTCTCGTGCAGATGATCCCGAGCACGAAGCAAAGCGGAATCGGCGTGAGGAGATTTCGCTCGAGCGACTCCAGGATCCGGGCCGCCTGTTCGGCATTGAAAACCGCCAGCAACGGCACGGCTGCAAGCATCAGGGGCGGCATGCGAGATTTCTCCGATGTCCGGCGGATCCCAACAACACACTGCAAAGCCTAGCGTTCGGCCCGCTTTCCGCGAGGCCAACCCCGCCCGCCTGTCCAAAAGGTAAGTGCCTTGGTCGCCTCCCCGTGGCATACTAAAGAAATCTCCAGCGTCCGGGTTTGCCCATGCACATCGCAGTCATCGAAGACGACCCTGTGATCGCCAAGGCCGTCCAGAGGGCGGTCGAGGATCATGGCCACAGTTGCACGGTCGTCGTGGACGGCGAAACGGCCCTGCGCGACAACACGCTTCTCGCGTGTGACCTCGCCGTCCTCGACGTCATGCTGCCCAAGGCCAGCGGGCTCGACGTGCTGCGGCAGGCTCGCGCGGCCGGCGTGCGCACGCCCGTGATCGTGCTCACCGCTCTCGGCACGGTGCCGGACAAGCTCGGGGGGTTCGAGGCCGGGGCGGACGATTTTCTGGTGAAGCCCTTCGCCATCGACGAACTGCTCGCGAGAATCGAGGCGGTGCATCGCCGGGCGGCCCACAAGCCGGCCATGGAACTCGAGGCGGGCGACCTCAATCTCAGCCTGGCCACGAAGCGGCTCACGCTGGCCGGCCGCGTCATCGACCTGACGCCCACGGAATTCAGCATGCTCGAACTGCTGATGCGCTTCCACGGGCAGGTGGTGACGCGGAAGATGCTCTGCGAGCACGTGTGGGGATTCGACTGGGACGGGCCGACGAACGTGATCGAAGTCCACATCAATCGGCTCCGTGGCAAGCTCGATCGCGGCCGGAAGGATTCACTTATCCACACCGTGCGAGGACGCGGCTATGCGCTGGCCGCAGCCTGACTGGGGCCGACTGTCGTCGCTCCGGGGCCGGCTCACGCTCTGGAACACGGCCTTGGTGCTCCTGATGACGGTCGCATCGCTGCTCGCGGCCAGGCTCGTGGCCCGCGCGACGCTCTACGACGATGCCGATGCCGAACTGCGGGCCGGAGCGCAGGAGGTCGTGCTCGCAGTCCAGGATCTCTATCCCGACGTCGACGCAGTGATCGCGCAGGTGTCCCGAATGGCCCGCAGTCATGCGAAGCGCGGATGGTTCGTGCAGTTGCTCACGCAGGAAGGCGACACCGTCTGGAAGAGCCAGTTCTGCCCCGACGAGGTCGCGAGGTTTCCGCCGTCGAGGCTCTCCGAGGAGGAGAACATCGTCCAGGTGGGCCCCTATCGCTACGTGCGCCTGCGGATCGCCGAACCGGGCCAGCCTGCATACCACGTGCGGGTCGGCACCTACACGACGGGCCTCGACGAACGCCTCACGTCGCTGGTGCGGCAGCTCTCGCTCGTGGGAAGTGCCCTCCTGCTGCTCACACCGCTCGTCGGCTGGTGGCTCGCCCGGCGGGCGACACGGCCCGTAGCCGATATCCTTCAGACCGCCGACCAGCTTCGGCCCACGCGTCTCGGCGATCGCTTGCCCGTGCATGGCACGCGCGATGAACTCGACCGCCTGTCGTCGACGATCAACCGCCTGCTCGACCAAGTGGCGGGGCACGTCGATCGCCAGCGTCAATTCGTGGCGGACGCCGCCCATGAACTCCGCGGCCCGCTCGCCGCCATGCAGAGCGCGCTGGAGGTGGCCACTACGAAAGATCGCACCCCCGACGACTACCGCAAGACGATCGACGAAGTCCTCCAGGAATGCCGCCACCTCGGCCGGCTTGCCAACGATCTGTTGCTCCTGGCGGAGGGGGAGTCGGACGCTGATTCGAGCCTGCTCAGCGACCTTGACTGCGCCGCACTCGTCCGCCAGTCGGGCAGCATGTTCGCGGGCGTCGCCGAGGAGCGGAGCCTCCGCCTCGATGTCGATGCTCCCGAGGCCGTGCGGGTAAGGGGGGATGCCCGCCAGTTGCGGCAGGTGTGCAGCAACCTGCTCGACAATGCGATCCGGTTCACGCCATCCGGGGGCCGAGTGTCGATGCGCCTCGGCACCGATCCAGGGCAGGCCCGGGCGGTGCTCACGGTGGAGGACACGGGCTGCGGAATCGACGCACGCCTTCTGCCGCGGGTGTTCGATCGCTTCGTCCAAGCCGATGCGGCCCGTGACCGGGGAAACCCGCACCGCGGCGGTGGCCTCGGGCTCCCGATCTGCAAGGCGATCGTCGAGCGGCACGGCGGCACGATCGACGTCGAGAGCCGCCCCGGCGCAGGCAGCCGGTTCACGGTCCGCCTCCCGCTGGCGTAAGGAGGGGGGCCCAGCCACCGCACCCCCCGCAGGTTCACGCGGTCGGCTCTCAAAGCCGTTATGGATTACCCAGTCGTCAAGGCCAGCCACCGCCACGGACGATAGGGAAAGGTGTATTGATTAGGAGAACTTTGCGGTGCACCGCCGTTCGCGAACTATCGCCGTTGCCCTGCTGTCGAGCCTCGTTGCCACCAGGTGGTTCGCGGCCGATGCCTCGGCTCGTGCCGCCGACCTCCTCATGATCGCCGAGGCGAGCGACGCCCCAGAGAAGGACGACAAGAAACCAGCCGAGCCCTATGAAATCGGCTCCGACAAGGCTCTCAAGGATGTGTGGAAGGACGGCTTCCAGGCAGAGTCGGGCAACAAGGACTTCCGCGTCAAGATCGGCGGCCGCACGCAGGTGGACGCCGTCGCTTTCTCGGCCGGCCCGGGACCGAACCGATCGCCCGGCCAGGCCGGCCTCGATCCCAAGCTCGCCAACACGGTGAACTTTCGCCGCGGCCGGCTGCGTATCGAAGGCCGGATGTATGAACTTTACGACTTCGCCTGCGAGTACGACTACATCAACGAGCTCAACGTCAACAACGAGGTTTTCCCGACGGAACGCGACTCGGGCCCGGTCACCGCCGTCACGGATCTGTGGCTGCAACTCCGCGAGATCCCGATTCTCGGCACGGTGCGCATCGGCAACCAGAAGGACCCCTACGGCTACGAGCACCTCACGAGCAGCCGCTG
>CAZDTC010000294.1:0-3631 GCA_964508125.1 uncultured Candidatus Kuenenia sp. | reverse complement strand
AAGGGGCCGTGTCCTAACCGCTAGACGAGGGGGCCAACGATCGACCCAACTGTTGTACCGCGGCCCAGCCCGTCAGGGAATGGCGTCTGTTGCCGGGGGGCGGGGCTCGGCCGACGCTGGCGCGTCACCCGCAGCGTCGGGGGGCGCGAGGGCGGTTGCATCGAGCGGTTCGCCGCGGGCGATCGCCTCGAACACCTCCCGCCTGTGCACCGGCACTTCCTTCGGCGCCTCGACGCCGAGTCGGACCTTGTCGCCACGGATCTCCACCACAACGATCGTGATGTCGTTGTTGATGACGATGCTTTCGTCTTTTTTCCGCGACAGAACCAGCATGAACCATTCCTTGGCATGTTTCGCGCGCGGCGCGGGCGGTCGAGGGAGAGCGACGCCGATCGCTCCCGTCCTTAAACCTCTAAACTGTATGGGTTTTCGGCGGGCAGTCAAGCATTTTGCGGGGGCGGGGCGGAGTGGAAAAGCCCGTCTGGCTGCGGAGAAAATGCGGTTTTCACGAGCGTGGCCGTGCACAGCCACAGGCCGGACACTTCGGCTGCAACACGTTGCCGGCAAGGACTTTCCGCTCGGCGGCTTGTTGGGACATGGCCACTCCCTATACTCTCGCCGAGACTCTTCGCTCGCTTCCCACCGCGTCGTGAAAGCCCCATGAGTGCCCTGCTGGCCTGGTTCCGTAACCTCGTGACAGCCGTTGGGACCGTGCTCGAGGGCATGGCGGTGACGCTGCGGGTCTTCAGCAGCACCTACGACCAGAAGCGGCGCACGTTCACCGAGCACTTCGAGTATCCGGAACTGCCGGCGCCCGTTGCGGCCCGGTATCGCGGCTTTCACCGCTACGATCTCACCACGTGCATCGCCTGCGACCAGTGCGCGAAGGCCTGCCCGGTGGACTGCATCTACATCGGCAAGGAGCGCGTGAGCGGCGGCAAGGGCTTCCAGGTGAGCGGCTTCACCATCGACTATTCGAAGTGCATGTTCTGTGCGCTGTGTGTCGAGCCTTGTCCGGTGGATTGCATCTTCATGGGATCCACGCTCGATCTGAGCTGCTACAGCCGCGACGGAACGATCGTCGACTTTGCCCGGCTGCCCGTCGACGTGGCCTGGGGCCGCTCCACGATCAATCCCACCGCAGTGGCCGCCTCGAAGGTGATCGTCGAGCCAGTGCACGGCGGCCCGAACCAGTAGCATTCGCATGAACTCGACCCATCCCGCTTTGATCGCCGGCTACGTCGCGCTGTTCGTGGCGCTCGGCGGGGCGTTTCTGTGCGTGAATCTGCTCGTGGGCTGGCTCGTGCGTCCGCGGCTGCCAAACACCGAGAAACTCGAGGTGTACGAGTGCGGCGAGCCGGCGATCGGCTCGAGTTTTGTGCAGTTCGACCTCCGGTTCTATGTCGTCGCCCTGCTGTTCATCATCTTCGACGTGGAGGTTGCCCTGTTCTTTCCCTGGGCCACGGTCTTCGGCAAGGCGGTGCAACTTTCCGATCCGGCGCTCGTGACCGTGCAGGCCGACGGCGCGGAACTCACGCCCGCCGCTGCCGGGCTGATGAAGGAGCTCGGCGTGCGTCGTCCGGCAGTTCCGGCGATCGTGCCGGCCGAAGCCGTGAAGACCCGGCTGGAGGCCACCCGTGGCGACAAGAGCATGCGGCAGGCGGAGGCCGAATGGGCCGTGTCGCGGGCTGGTTCGCTCTTGGCGCGCACGGCCGTCGTCGACATGGCGGCGTTTTTCGCCATTTTGCTCGTGGGCTTTGCCTACGTGTGGAATCGCGGCGATCTCGACTGGGTGCGGGCGGTGGCGGCCGACCGCGCTGCGTCGGGATGACTGGGCCATCACGGCGGCGACAGCACCTCTCTCCAGAGCACGACACCCCAAAGACGGACGGCGACATGCGAGGACCGGCATTCCTTGAGAAACTGGAGGCAGCCCAGCCCGGCGCCGTCACGGGCCGCACGCTCGATGCGATTGATCCCTGGATCGAGGTGGCCCCGGATCGCCTCGTCGACGTGTGCCGCTGGCTCAAGGAGTCGTCCGATCCCCGGTTCGACGCCCTCGAGTGCGTGACGGCCGTCGATTGGTTCGAGCCCGACCCGAAGAAGTCGGCCAAGGTTGCCTGGCAGCCGCGGCTGGAGCTCGTCTATCACCTCTGGAGCACCTCGGCTCGCGTCAGTCTCGTGCTCAAGGTGGCCCTTCCGCGCTGGAAGAACGATAAGCCCGGCGAACTGCCCGAGGTGCCGAGCGTGGCCGGCGTATGGCGCACGGCCGACTGGCACGAACGCGAGGTCTACGACATGTCCGGCGTGAACTTCATCGGCCATCCCGACCTGCGGCGCATTCTCTGCCCCGAAGACTGGGAGGGCTATCCGCTCCGCAAGGACTACGAGATGCCGCTCGAATACCACGGCATCCGCGGACGCTAGCCGCCCTTCGCACGAGGTCCAACGACACATGGCCCAACTCATCGACGACGATCCGCGGATCATCGAATTCGACGTCCGCACCGACGAGATGCTCGTCAACATGGGTCCGCAGCACCCGAGCACCCACGGCGTGCTCCGGCTCGTGCTCCGCACCGACGGCGAGATCGTGTCGCAGGTGGAGCCGCACATCGGCTACCTCCACCGCTGCGCAGAGAAGATCGGCGAAAACCTCTCGGCCCGGCAGTGGATTCCCTACACCGACCGGATGGACTATCTCGCCGCGATGAACATGAACCTCGGCTGGGCTCTCGCCGTCGAGAAGTTGATGAAGCACGAGGTGAGCGAAAAGGCCCGTCACCTCCGCGTGCTGATCGCGGAGCTCGGCCGGATCGCGAGCCACCTCGTGGGCATGGGCGCCTACGGCCTGGACCTCGGCACCTTCAGCCCCTTCCTCTACGCCTTCCGGGAGCGGGAAAAGATTCTCGACCTGTTCGAGGAGGCCTGCGGCGCCCGCCTCACCTACAGCTACATCACCGTGGGCGGCCTCACCGCCGACCTGCCCCCGGGCTGGCTCGACCGGTGCGAGGCGTTCCTCGAGCAGTTCGAGCCGGTCATCCAGGAATATCACGCCCTTCTCACGACCAACGCGATTTTCGTGAAGCGCACGGCCGGGATCGGCGTGCTTTCCCGTGAGATGGCGATCGACTACGGCTGCTCGGGCCCCGTGCTCCGCGGCAGCGGAGTCGACCAGGACATGCGACGCGACGGCGAGAGCATCTACACCGCGATGTACGACGGCTACGCGTTCGAGGTGGCCGTGCAGAAGGACGGCCGTTACCCCCGCGATCACACCTATCCGGCCGTCCCCGACGACGCCGTGCTCGGCGACTGCTGGCACCGATTCTTCGTGCGGATGCTCGAGGTGGTGCAGTCGATGGATCTCGTGCGCCAGGCCATCGACCGCTACTCCGCCTGCAAGGGCCCGCTGGGCGAACCCGTCAAGCTCGCCGAGAAGATTCCCGCCGGCGACGCCTACCTCGAGACGGAATGCCCCAAGGGACAAATGGGCTTCTATCTCGTAGGCGACGGCACTTCGATCCCGTGGCGGGCTCGGGCGCGATCGAGCTCGTTCTCGAACCTCTCGGTGCTCCACGAACTCTGCCGCGGCTGCCTGATCGCCGACGTGCCGGCGATCGTGGGGAGC
>CAZDTC010000293.1:0-3647 GCA_964508125.1 uncultured Candidatus Kuenenia sp. | reverse complement strand
GTTCGAATCCTAGTCGGGCAATTTCTCGTTTTTGCACGCCAAAACCATGGGGCTTCCCAGGTCCGCCGTGGGTTGCACCCGGTGGTTTTTCAGGTACCCTTTTCCCGGCAGTCGTCCAATGACTGGCCGATCCTTCTGGAATCCGCTCGTGAACGCGTAGCCGCCGTCTCGTTTCGGACGTTGGCTCCTCTCTTTCGGTGACCGTTCCCCGACCACGCGAATGTGCGAGGCGGGTTTTTGTCACCGGCTTGGATGGCTGATCCCACTCGCGATCGCTGCTGCGCGTTCCCGCGCCCCCTTCGTCCTTCGGAGCTCCTCATGCTGCGTCGAATCCTTCCCGTGCTCGCCGCCACCCTCTGCCTTGCCCCGGCGCTCCCCGTGCGGGCCGACCTCGTGTATTTCGTCAGCAAGACGACAGGCGGGCTCTACACGTTCGACACCTCTGGCGGCGGCATCACACCGCTGACGGGCACGAGCGCGTTTCCAAACGCCACCGCCCTGGCGATGGGCCCCGATGGCAATCTGTACATCGGCGACTCAACCGGCGGCGGGAGCATCCGTCGCTTCACGCTCGCCAGCGGCAGCGTCTCGACGGTCGTGACGCTGACCGGGGTGTCGCCGACGGCGCTCGCGTTCACGCCCGGCGGGGCGATGCTCGTGGGCCGCAATCCCGAAAGCCAGTTCGCCGGCTATCCGGCGGGACAAGTGCTCGAAGTCGTCGGCTGGAACGGCGGAACGGCGACCGTGCAGAACTACACCTCCGGCTCGGGGCTGAACTACCAGACCGGCCTTACCGTGGCCCCCGATGGCCGGCTGTTCGCGAGCAACACGCTCTACAGCATCTTTGTCTCGCCGCCCGAACTGACCGGCAACGTCGTCGCGTTCAACAGTGCCGGCGTCTATCAACGGGTGGTCGCCAGCGATGGCACGGGGCTGGGCGGCCTCTCCGGCCCCACGGGCCTCGGCGTGTTTGGCAATTCGCTGTTCATCGCCAGCGCGATGAACGGCAAGGTCTACAAGACCGACCTGGCCAACCCCGACCCGGCCACCAACACGATCGAATTCGCCACCTCCGGCGGCGATTACCTGGGCCCGCTCGCGATGCTCTCGAATGGCAATCTGCTCGTGGGAAGCGTGTCGGGCCCGGCGGGGCTGATCTACGAGTTCGACACGACGGGCAACCTCGTGACCGCCTTTGGCAGTGGCGGCGGCTACGGCCAGATCGGCGGCATCGTGGCCGTGCCGGAGCCGGCGGCGGCGGTGCTCGCACTCGCCGGCGCATCATGCGTGGGCTTGTGGCGGATGCGGCGCCGCGGCGGAAGCTGAGGCTCATGCGGCGATCAGGCGTCACCCTCGTCGAACTGCTGGTGGTCGTGGCGATCATCGGGGTGCTCGTCGGGCTCCTGCTCCCGGCGGTGCAGACGGCCCGCGAGTCGGGCCGACGGACGGCGTGCGTCAACAACCTGCGCCAACTCGGCCTCGGCCTCGCCAACCACGAGTCGGCCCGGCGCCGGTATCCCGTCGGCTCGGAGTCGCGATCCTTTCCGGCGTATCCCAGGGTGACCGCGCAACACTGCCGCTGGTCGACGCTCGCCCACCTCGCCCCCTACTACGAGAGGCAGGATCTGCTCGACGGGCTCGATCGCTCCGTGCCGCTGTACATCGACCTCCGCCCCGATGCGATCGCACCGCAGAACAAGCCGATCGTGAAGATGGTGGTGCCGCTGTTTCTCTGCCCGAGCGATCGCGGGATCGCCGTTTCGCCGATTTTCGGGCCGACAAACTACGCCGCCTGCGCGGGCAGCGGTGGCGACGGCACACCCTACGACACCGACGGGCTGTTTTTCATCAACTCGCAGACGCGCACGAGGGACGTTGCCGACGGCCTCTCCAAGACTGTCGCCTTCTCCGAGAGCCTGCTCGGCGACTCGTCGTCGATGAACCGGGCGACGGTCACGCCGGCCAACGCGTATGGCTTCGTCATGTCGGCCCCGCTGACGGCTTCGTCGTGTGCGGGCACGGCCGTGTGGAACTTCAGCGACCCGCGTGGCTTTTCCTGGGCCAACGGCGAGTATCGGACGACCATGTTCAATCATTCCCTGCGGCCCAACGACGAAACATTGGACTGCATGGGCGTGCTGATGAGTCCGCCCGGCGGCATGATGGATCGACTCTACGCGGCCTACGGCTGGCGGGCGGCCCGGAGCCGGCATCCCGGCGGCGTGAACGTGATCACTGCCGACGGGTCGGGGCAGTTCGTGGGAGACACGGTCGATCCCGCCGTGTGGAAGGCGCTCGCCACACGGGCGGGCGGCGAAGCGGGGCTGTAGGACAGGCAAGCGGGACGCTTGCCCCACGTGGGGCGACCGTCTCGGTCGCCAATGGCGCATGGGACGCGTGCCTCACCGTTCACTTTCGCAACGCGGTCATCACGCGCCGCATATCCTGCGGCAGCGGACTCTCGAATCGCAACTCCTCGCCCGTCTCCGGATGCACGAAACCGAGTTCAGCCGCGTGGAGCATCACGCGAGGAGCGTTTGACTCGTCGACGATCTCGAAGCGCCGCGGCGCGGAGTACACGCGCTCGCCGCAGACCGGATGCCCCGTCTCCGCCATGTGGATCCGGATCTGATGCGTGCGGCCCGTCTCCAGGCGGCACTCCACGAGCGTGTAGGCGTCGCCGAAGTGCTCCCTCGGCTCGACGTGTGTGACAGACGGTTTTCCCTCTTCCGTGCCGCTCGAGCCGCGGCGGCCGTCACCGCGGTCGCGAATGAGGTTCGTGCGGATCGTGCCCGCCCCGACCCTTCCCACGCAGAGCGCGAGATAGCGCCGGTGGGTGGTGTGGGCCCGAAACTGCTCGGCCATGATCCGCTCGGCCGGCACCGTGCGGGCGAACACGACGAGCCCGCTCGTCTCGCGGTCGATCCGGTGCACGGCCCGCACCGGCGGCTGCCGCCGCGGCTTCGCCCCGCGGCCGCCGAAACGCCGCGCGAGATGCCGCCGAATGGCATCGGGCACCATCTCGTCGAGCGTCGGCTGCACCTGCCTCCGCCGGGCCGGCCACGACAGCTCTTCGGAGTGGCGCGTCGTCGTGATGCCCGTCGGCTTCTCGACCACCACCACCGCGTCGTCGAGATGCACGATCCGCACGTCGTCGGCCTTGGGCGGCGCGGCGGCGGCGGCGGTGAGCACCTTCACCACTTCGCCTTCCTTCAGCCGCCGGGCCACGTCGGTGCAGATGTTGCCGTGGATCATCACGTGCCGCGACCGCACGAGCTTCTGCACGCCGCCCCAGCTCGCGCCGAGCTTTCCGCGCAAAAACGCCGCGAGCGTCTGCCGCTGCTCGGCGGCCGCCACGTGATACACCTTCCCGGGGGCTTGTTTCATGCACGTACGGTACCACGTGGGGCGACCGTCCCGGTCGCCACGCCCATGGCAAGCGAGACGCTTGCCCCACGTCCCTTGACCGGTTTTTGACGAGTTTTATGCTTTGTGGGGAGGCCTCATGACGGCAGCCTCCGCGAGGCGAGTGCCGTTTTCCAGCGTGAGGATCTTCCAGAAGTGCCCGGCACATGCGTCGTCGGTCTGCCGTGGGGTGACGAGGCCCAGGGCAATCTCGTCGACATCCTCACCGAGCAGCACGAGAT
>CAZDTC010000292.1:0-3670 GCA_964508125.1 uncultured Candidatus Kuenenia sp. | reverse complement strand
TATCTTGTGAACGAACGGGGCTACACCGTCGTGCTCCAGGCGGGCCCCGAGTTCAAGGTGCTCTCCGAAAACCCACTCGGCGGCCCCGACGAAATCTTCTGGGCCACGCCCGCCGTCGCCGACGACGCTCTCCTGATCCGCTCCACCGCCGCCCTCTACTGCATCAAGTAGTGGGGCAAGCGTCTCGCTTGCCATGGCGACCGGGACGGTCGCCCCACCTCACCGGCGGCGGCGAACTTCGGCGAGCACGATGCCGCAGGCGACCGACACGTTGAGGCTCTCCACGAGGCCCGTGCCAGGGATCTGCACGGTGCGGTCGCAAGCCCGCTCCACGGCGCGTGACATGCCCTCGCCTTCACTTCCCATCACGATCACGAGTCGCTCCGCGGGCCCGAGCGACGCCTTCCAGAGGGGCTCGCCGCCACGGCTCGTCGTAGCCACGAGCTCGAAGCCTGCCTTCTTGAGTCGGGCCAGGTCGGTGCCGGGGCTCGCCAGGGCCACGACCGGCACGTGTTCGGCGGCTCCCTCCGCCACGCGCACGGCCGCCGCCGAGAGCGGAGGCAGCTGCCCCTCGGCCCCCACGATCGCCCCCACGCCGAAGTGGGCGGCAGTCCGCAGGATCGATCCCAGGTTGTGCGGATTCTGCACGCCGTCGAGATAGACGAGGGGACCGGTGATCGTGCCCGACTCGATTCCTCGCACGAGTCCGGCAAGATCCTGGCGGGCGATCGCCTTGGCGAGGATCGCGACGCCCTCGTGGTGGAGCGAGCCGGTGAGCCGCTCGAGGCTGTCGTCGTCGACGATCTGAAACCCCTTGCGTTCCTTGACGCAATACTCGAGCAGTTTCGAGAACGTCGGCTTCCGCCTTGCCGACACGTACACGCGCACGATGTCGCCAGGCCGGCAGGCGAAAAGGGCCTCGCAGGCCCGCAGGCCGTGATACTTCTCCTCCGCCTTGCGCTGGTGACGGGGCGGGCGGCGATCGCCGCCCGCAGCGGGCTGCTGAGGCCGGGGCGTGGGGCGAGGAGTGCGGCGGGGTCGTTTCATGGAGGGGAGTGTACGCGGCACAAGTGTCCATCCGCAGCCTCCCCGGAAATGCCCGTAGGTTGCGCCGTCCGGTTGCCTGCCGTGAAGACACGGCAAGACTTCCCCGTTCGTGTTTCTCGTTCATTCGCCACGGAGGGTGACATGACACGGTTGAATTGGAACGCGATCATCCAGGCGCTCGTGTTGATCCGCTTGGGCCAGGAGTTGGGCACGGAGTCGCAGTTGGCCCGGGCCGTGCACGACGTCGTGGCCTCGTTTCTGGCAGTGATGAAGTAGGACAGCGAGCCGATCTTGTCGGCGTGTGTGATTGTCTCGCACAATGCCGTCATGCGCCACGCTCCGATCGACCCGGCCGTCTTCCAAGCCCATCGCGACGCGCTGCGCAGCCTGCTGCCGCGGGGCAGCGTCGTCGTCGTGCATGCGGCCGACGTCGTGCCCACCAACGGCGACGGCACGCTTCGGCTCGTGCCGGCCGCCGACCTCTTCCATCTGACGGGCATCGAACAGGAGGAGAGCGTGCTCGTGCTCGCGCCCGATGCGGCCGACCCGGCCCAGCGGGAAACGCTCTTCATCCGCCAGCCGAATGAGATGTCGGCCATCTGGGAGGGACACAAACTCTCGAAGGAAGAGGCGCAGGGGATCTCGGGCATCGCGAAGGTCCGCTGGCTCGCCGACCTGCCGGGCGCTCTCCACGGGCTCTTGTGCGAGAGCGAGCGGGTGTTTCTCAACGCCAACGAGCACGAGCGGGCGAGCATCGACATCGAGTCGCGCGACACGCGGTTGGCCCGCCACCTCATCGCCCGCTATCCGCTCCATCGCTACGAGCGGCTTGCGCCCTTGATGCGCAAACTGAGGGCCGTGAAGAGCCCGGCCGAGGTCGACCTGATCCGCGCCGCGATCGACATCACCGACGCTGGCCTGCGACGCGTGCTTTCGCGGCTCGAGCCGGGCGTGAAGGAATACGAGCTCGAGGCGGAACTGCTCGGCGAGTTCACCCGCCGCCGCGCCCGGATGGGCTACGAGCCGATCGTCGCCTCGGGAAAAAATGCCTGCGTGCTTCACTACGTCGACAACGGCGCCGAGTGCCGGGCCGGCGACCTCGTGCTGATCGACGTGGGGGCTTGCAACGCCAACTACTCGGCCGACCTCACGCGCACCTACCCCGTGAGCGGAGCGTTTACGCCCCGGCAGCGGGCGGTCTATGACGCGGTGCTGCGGGTGCTCCGCAAGGCCACTGCGCGGCTCCGGCCCGGCATGACGCCCCGCGACTGGAAGCGGGCGGCGCAGCTCGACATGAACGACGAGCTCGTGCAGCTCGGCCTGCTCTCCAAGGCCGATCTCGCCAAGGACACGGCCGAGGATCCCGCCTGCAAGAAATACTTCATGCACGGGCTCGGCCACTCGCTCGGCCTCGGCGTGCACGACCTCGCCCCCGTCAATGGCCCGTTTGAGCCGGGCTGGGTGGTGACGGTCGAGCCGGGGATCTACATCCCCGACGAGGGGCTCGGCATCCGCCTCGAGAACGACCTGCTCGTGACGGTCGACGGCTGCGTCGACCTCTGTGCCCACGTGCCGATCGATGCCGAGGAAATCGAGACGCTGATGAGGCGGGCGTAGTGGGGCGACCGTCCCGGTCGCCAACGGAGCCTCAAGTCCTGGCAAGCGAGACGCTCGCCCCACGGCCCGCAATGGCAAGCGAGACGCTCGCCCCACTTACTTCCGCACGAGAGCGTCGCGGATCTCGCGGAGGAGAACGATGTCTTCCGGCGGAGCGGCCGGGGTCTCGTCCTTCTTCGCTTCGAACTTCGCCTTCGCTGTGTTCATCAACTTGATCACGAGGAACAGCGCTGCGGCCACGAGCAGGAAGTCGACGACCGACTGGATGAACGGCCCGTAACTGAGGATCGGGTAGTACTGCTTGATGAGCACCTCCTTGCCGTCGTCAAGCACCTTCGTGCCATCGGCGTTAAGCTTCGGCGCCGTGGTGTAGATCCGCAGGGCCAGGTCGCTGAAGTTCACGCCGAACTTGCTCGTGAGGAGATTGAGCGGCGGCATGATCACGTTCGACACGAGCGAGCCGATGATCTTGCCGAAGGCGGTGCCGATGACCACACCGACGGCGAGGTCGATCACGTTGCCCTTCATCGCGAAGTCGCGAAATTCCTTGAGCAGGCCCATGCCGATCATCTCCTGAAAGCGGGGTGAATTGCCCGCGAAGTCTACGAATCCTCGCCGAACCGTCAACGTGCGGCCCCGATGCCGACCGGCAGTCCCCGGCTGGTCGCAGTCGGCCGGGCCCTCACGGAGGCGGTGGCGGCGGCTTCACCTGCCCGCGCCACGAAGCCGAGGATTTGTGTTTGTGCCCCACCGGGCGGGCGTAGAGCACGGCGATGCCCATCAGGATCGAAATCGCCAGAAGCACGGCGAGCCTCACGGTGAGGGGCGTCATCGCGTCTGCGGCTCCCGGACGCGGTTCGCCTGCGCCTCGCGAAAACCCTTCGATGGCGGATTCCAGCTTCCGGATCTCGAGCCGCTTGATCGCCGTGCCATAAGACGCATGTTCATAAGGCGGATGGGGTGGGATTCGAACCCACGAGCGACTTTCGCCGCTGCCGGTTTTCAA
>CAZDTC010000291.1:0-3675 GCA_964508125.1 uncultured Candidatus Kuenenia sp. | reverse complement strand
CCGACGGACTGCGATTCTCGGCGGGCGATTCCCGCCGCGATTTCGCCGACGAGGCGGTCGCGCGGCTGAAGAACTTTTACGCGCGCTACACCCGGCCGCTCGACGCCGCCGCGGCCGCAGCCCGGCAGACCGTCAAGCAAGGGGTCGTGCTCGACGCCGGCCACGAAGGCTTCCTGCCGGTTGAGGCCTATCTGCTCGCGACGCTCGCCGAACGTGATCGGCTCGCGCAGGGAGCCGACGCCATCGCTGCGGCGGCCCGCGAGCGGGACCTCAGCCCGAAATACCTGGCCACGCTCCATGCCGCC
The DNA here is from genome assembly GCA_964508125.1 of uncultured Candidatus Kuenenia sp. Classification (GTDB taxonomy): domain Bacteria; phylum Planctomycetota; class Planctomycetia; order Pirellulales; family UBA1268; genus RGVT01. The sequence continues at coordinate 3,370 of CAZDTC010000291.1, read as the reverse complement.
CTTGCCACGTCCGAGCAACCCCCGGGCGGTGCATCGGCCGGCCACCCTTCGCTCCTTCTCGACGCCCTGCGGGCCCGCTGGAGGGCCGCCCAGCCGGCCGATGCCGCGGCGCTGGCCGCCTTCGTCGCCCGGTGGCAGGCTGCACTTTGGAAGTTCAACGACGCCGGCATGATCGTAACCCGGTTCGTCGCATCCGACGGCCCGCCCTCCTGGATGGAGCCCGTCACGCCGCTCGTCGAGCAGCAGGAAATCCGCGTGACGCTCACGGTGCCGAAAGACAAGGACGTGGTCACGATCCATCTCGCGGCCGGCGATGCGGGCGACGGCCGTGATCACGACGTCGTCGTCTGGAAGAATCCGCGGCTCGTGGCCGCCGGCCGGGCCGACCTGCCGCTGGCCATGGTGCGGCCGATGGTGGCGACGCTCGGCGCGGAACGGGAGCGGATCGCCGCGACCGCGGCCGAGTGTCTCGCCGCGTTGGCCGAGGCGGTCACCGGACCAGACCTGGCGGCTGATGGGCTCGACGCCACGGTGGCCACGCTCGCACAGAAGCACGCCGTCGATCCGCGACTGCTCGGGGGATGGCTTTCGTACCTGGGCATCGGGATGCGCGAGGCGGCGTTCACCACGCTGCTCGACAAGCAGGCCGAAAAGGTCGAGGGCTGGGAGGCGGTCAATGGCTGGCGCGGGGCGGGCGAGCTGCGGGTGTTCGCCAACTCGTCGGACGAGCCGTATCGCATCCCCGGCACGATCCATCCGCATGGCGTGGTCGTGCATCCCGATGCCAAGCATCGGGTCATCGTCGGTTGGCGAAGCCCGGTCACGGGCGATGCCCGCATTGAAGGAAGGATCGCCGGGGCGCATGCGGGGTGTAGCAACGGCACGACCTGGTCGATCGAAGTCTGGCGGGGCAAGACCCGCGAAACACTCGCGCGCGGCTTCAATGAGCCCGATGCTGCGGCTGGCACGACCTTCGGCCCGCTCGGGCCGCTTCACGTGCGCAGTGGCGACGTGGTGGCCGTGATCGTGGGGGCCCGCGACGGCGACGTGAGCTGCGACCTCACTCGAGTCGATCTCACGATCCGCTCCGGCGACCGCGAGTGGGATCTGGCCCGCGACGTATCGGGCGACGTCACGCTGGACACGTCTCCGCGCATCCTGGAGGGCAACCCGCACGCGGATGGGCAGGGAAACCCGAACGTCTGGCACTTCGCCGCAGAGCCCGAGGGCTTCGTCGGAGGCTGGACGATTCCCGCCGGCTCCCTGCTCACGCGGTGGCGTGCGGCAACCGGGCCGGAAGAGCGGGCGACGATCGCCGCCGACATCGAGCGGCTGCTCGCGGGTGACGGAGCCGGTCTCGAAAACGACTCGCCCGATGCCCGGCTGCGGCAGCAGCTGCGATCCCCGACGGGGCCACTGCTGACTGGAATCAAGCCGGCGCAGGACCACGTCGCCGCCCCGTCCGGCGCGGGCGAAGACACCGGGGCCGTGGGCCTCGACGCCGCGGCTTTCGGCCGGCATCCGCAGGGCTTCGCGGTCGATCCCGGTGACCTGTGCCTGCAAGCACCAGGCTCGAGCACCGTCGTGATTCCGGCCGACCTGGCCGAGGGCTGTGAGTTCGTGACGGCGGCGTCGCTGCATCCCGACGCCGCTCCCGAGGCGAGCGTGCAGGTCGAGGCCGTCGCCGATGCGGCGGCCCGCGTGGCGGCTGGCGACATCGTGCCGTCGATCCCGGTCATGGCCCGGAAAGACTCCACCGCCTGGCGGCGGTTCGAAACGGCCTTCGGTGTCTTTCGCGACCTCTTTCCCCAGGCCATCTGCTACGGCCGCATCGTGCCCGTGGACGTGGTGGTGACGCTCAATCTGTATCACCGCGAGGACGACCACCTTCGCCGGCTCATGCTCGACGACGCCGAGGCCGGGGAGCTCGACCGCCTCTGGGACGACTTGCTCTTCATCGCCCAGGAGCCGCTCGAATTCGAGGACGTCTACGAGCAGTTCAACGAATACGCCAGCCAGGTCACAGGCGACGGGGTGGAACCCCTGCTATCGATCAAACCGGCAATCGCCGCCTATGCGGAGGCGTTTCGGAAGCGGCTCGTGGCAACCGAGCCCCGCCATCTCGGTGCCATGGTCGAGTTTGCCGGCCGGGCGTTCCGCCGGCCGCTACGGGCCGAGGAGGAAGCCCGGCTCCGCACGCTCTACGACACGCTGCGGACGAAGGGAGTGGCCCACGACGAGGCAATCCGCGCGGTGATCGCCCACGTGCTCGTGTCGGCCGACTTCCTCTACAAGATCGAGACGGCTCCCCCGGGCACCGCCGCCGCGCTGGTGTCCGACTACGAGCTGGCCACGCGGCTCTCCTACTTTCTCTGGTCGTCGATGCCGGATGCGGAATTGCTCGCGGCTGCCGAGAGCGGTCGGCTGCACGATGCCGAGGTCTTGAAGTCGGAGGTGCGGCGGATGCTCGCCGCGCCGGCGTCGCGGCGGCTCGCGGAGGAGTTCGGCACGCAGTGGCTCCATGTGCATGGCTTCTCGTCGCTCGACGAGAAAAATGCAGAACTGTTCCCCACCTTCGCCGACCTGCGGGCCGACATGGAGGAGGAGACGGTGCGGTTCCTCGACGACTTTTTCAGGAACGACCGCTCGATCCTTTCGCTCATCGATGCCGACCATACATTCCTGAACGAGCGGCTCGCGAAGCACTACGGAATCGAGGGCGTGACGGGCGATGCGTGGCGACGGGTGGAGGGCGTGCGGAAGCACGGCCGCGGCAGCATCCTCTGCCTCGCCACGACGCTCTCCACGCAGGCCGGCGCCTCCCGCACGAGCCCCATCCTCCGCGGCAACTGGCTCTACGAGACGATCCTCGGCGAAAAACTTCCCAAGCCGCCGAAAGACGTGCCACAGTTGGCCGAGACGGTGCCCACGGGGCTGAGCGAGCGGCAGTTGATCGCCATGCATTCGGAAAATGCAGCCTGCGCGAAGTGCCACCGGCGGATCGATCCCTTCGGATTCGCACTCGAGGAGTTCGACGCCATCGGCCGGCATCGCACGGCCGACGCTTCGGGCCAGCCGCTCGACACGAAGGCCAGCTTGCCCGACGGCGCCACGCTGGACGGCCAGCAGAGCGTGCGGGCCTATCTGCTCGGTCCGCGTCGCGACCAGTTCGTCCGCGTCTTCTGCCGCAAGCTCCTCGGCTATGCGCTCGGCCGTGGCGTGCAGCTCTCCGACGAGCCGCTGCTCGATGAGATGGCGGCCCGCCTCGCCGCCTCCGATTACAAGATCTCGGTCGCCATCGACGCGATCGTGACAAGCCCGCAGTTTCGCATGATCCGCGGCCGCGACGCGGCCGATGATGCCACGTAAG
>CAZDTC010000290.1:0-3680 GCA_964508125.1 uncultured Candidatus Kuenenia sp. | reverse complement strand
AGGCGGTCCGTGCGGTAGGCGATCCAGGCGCCGTCGGGCGAGAAGAACGGGCCGCCGTCGTAGCCCGGGGCATTGGTGAGCTGCTTCACGCCCGAGCCGTCGGCGTTCATCACGTAGATGTCGGGATCACCGTCGCGATCGCTCACGAACAAGATCTGCCGGCCGTCGGGCGAATAGGAGCATTCGGCGTCGTAGCCCGGAGAATTGGTGAGCCGCACGAGGTCGCCGCCGTCGAGCGGCGCCACGAAGATTTCCGTTTCGGGGTCGAAGTCCCATTGGTAGCGCCGGCGCCGCCCCGTGCGGGCGTCTTCCTCGGCTTGGGCCCGCGCGGCGGCCTCGGTGCGATCGAGGGCCGGATCGAGGTGGCTCGATGCGAACAGGAGCCTCTTGCCGTCCGGCGAAAACCAGCAGCAGGTCGTGCGGCCGCGGCCGGTGCTGATCCGGCGCGGGGCCGCCACGGCGGGCGCGGCGGCGTCGAAGGGCTGCACGTAGATCTGGTAGAAGGGATAGTCGCGCGGCACGCCCTGATAGCAGATGCGGCGGGCGTCGGGGGCGAAGTAGCCCTCGCCCGCCTTGGCGAGGCCCTCGGTCACGCGGACGGGCGCGGAGAGGTGGGCCGCCTCGAGCGGCGACGCGGCCTCGGCGGAGGCACGGCCCGGCGCGGCGCACGCGACGAAAACGAGCAGGCAGACGAAAATCGGGTTGTCGGTTTTTTGCATCGCGATGAGTATAAGGCGGTCGAGGCCGCCCAGGAGAAGGTCGTGCCCGCCCCGCAGGAGCCCGTTCGATGAAGATCTACACCAAGACCGGCGACGCCGGCGAGACGGGCCTCTTCGGCGGTCCGCGGGTTCGCAAGGATCATGCCCGGATCGAAGCCTTCGGCACGGTCGACGAGCTCAACAGCCATCTTGGCCTCGTGCGCACGCATCCGGCGGCCGCTCCGTTCGACGACCTGCTCCGCAAGATCCAGGGCGAATTATTCGATCTCGGGGCGGAGCTCGCGACGCCCGGCGACGCCGCGGAGCGGATCGGCACCGAGCACGTGGCCACCCTCGAGGCCGCCATCGACCACCACGAAAGCCATCTCGAGCCGCTCGCTAGCTTCGTGCTGCCCACGGGCACGCCGCTCGCCGCTTCGCTCCACGTGGCCCGCACGGTCTGCCGCCGCGCCGAGCGGTGCGTCGTGGCCCTCGCAGGCCAGCTCGACACCGTGATCCCGTCGAACGCGATCGAATACCTCAACCGGCTCGGCGACCTCCTGTTCGTGCTGGCACGCTACGCCAACAAGCGGGAGAATGTGCCGGATGACCCCTGGCATCCCGCCTGACGCCGCTCCCGCCGGCGCCGTCGCCGACCTGCGCCGGCGCGTCGCCCGGCAGCACGCCGCCGGCAGCCCCGGCATCCAGACCTGCGCGCTCGCCTCCGACCTCACCGACCGGATCGTGATCGACGTGTGGCGGGCGGTCGTGGCCGACGTGCCGGCGCCGGCCGGCCTCTTCGATCACGGGGTGGCCCTCGTCGCGCATGGCGGCTACGGCCGCCGCGAGATGGCCCCCTACTCCGACGTCGACCTGATGATCCTCCATGCGCCGGAGGCCCAGGCGCCGGTCGCGGAGGCCGCCCGCCGCCTCCTCCAGGCGCTGTTCGACGCCGGCCTGCAGGTGGGCCAGAGCGTGCGCACGGTGCGCGAGGCCTGCCGGCTCGCGGCGGCCGATGCCACGATCTACAGCACGCTCTGCGAATGCCGGCTGCTGGCCGGCGACAAGGAACTGCTCGATCGGCTCGAGGCCCGGCTGCGCGGGCTTGCGCGGCGGGCGAAGGGCCGGCTCGTCGCCAGGCTCGTCGCAGCCCGCCGCGAGGAGGCCGAAAACTTCGGCGAGACGACCGCGCTCCTGCAGCCGAACGTGAAGCGGTCGCCGGGAGGCCTGCGCGATATCCAGCTCGTGCACTGGCTCGGAGCCGCGGCCTGGGGCACGACCGCGTTCGACGACCTCGTGCACCTGGGCGCGCTGTCGCGGCGCGACGCCGACGGCCTGCGCGACGCGCGCGAGTTTCTCACGCGCGTGCGCACCGACCTGCATCTTGCGGCCGGCCGCGCCGCCGACGACCTCACGCGCGACGAGCAGGTGCGGCTTGCGGCGGCCCGCGGCATCGGCGAGCAGGCGGGCCTGCTCGGCGTGGAGCGGTTCATGCGGGAATACTTCGGCCACACCCGCCGGGTGGCCGAAGTGGTCGACACGCTCGGCCAGCGGCTCAGGCGGCGGCCGGCCGTGGGCCGCTGGATCGGCGGCCTCGCGGGGCATCGGGTGGGGAACCTGTTTCGCGTGGGGCCGACCGAGATCGCGGCTCTCCCCGGAAAGGCGGCGGCCGTCGCGGCCCAGCCGGCGCTCGTGGTGCAGCTCGTCGAGCTTTCGATGCTCTATGAACTGCCGATCGCCGTGGAAACATGGGAGGCGGTGCGGGCCGCGTGGGGCGGCGGAGCGGAGGGCGCCAAGGCGATCGACGCGGAGACGGCTGGGCGCTTCCTCGCGCTCTTCGGCCGGCCCGGCCGGCTCGGCGGAGCGCTGCGCCGGCTCCACGACGTGGGGCTGCTCGAGCGGATCATCCCGCAGTTCGCCCACGCGCGGCATCTGCTGCAGTTCAACAACTACCACAAATACACGGTCGACGAGCACTGCATCGTGGCCGTGGAGCGAGCCGGCGACTTCGCGGCCGACGAGGGCTGGCTCGGCGGCGTGTGGAAGGAGATCAGCCGCAAGCGCACGGTGCTGCTCGCGCTCTTGATTCATGATCTCGGCAAGGGCTTCGTGGAGGATCACAGCGAAGTGGGGGCCCGGATCGCCCGTGATGTCGCCGCCCGGTTCGCGCTGCCCGACGACGAGGCCGAGATCGTGGAGTTTCTGGTGCTCAAGCATCTGGCGATGGCCCACGTCGCCTTCCGGCGCGACGTCGGCGATCCGAGCATCGTGATCGGCTTCGCCCGCGACGTTGGCTCGCCCGAGGTGCTGCGGATGCTCACGGTGCTCACCGCGGCCGACGTCGCCGCCGTCGGCCCGGGCACCTGGAACCGCTGGAAGTCGGACCTGCTCGGCGATCTTTACTTTCGCACGCTCGGCTATCTCGACGGCGAGAGCCCGTCGCTGGCCGCCGATCGCCACGGCCAGGGGCTCGGGCGGCTGCTCGCCGGCCTCGACTCAGGCGACCCCGTGGTGGCGCTCGCCCGCGAACTGCCGCGGGCCTACCTGCGCGACACGGAGCCCGAGCGGATTCTCGAGGAACTGCGGCAGCTCACGCGGCTGCCCGAGCAGGGCATCGTGGCGTCGGCCCGCTGGCAGGCCGACACGTCCACGGTGGCGATCACGGTGGGCACGCGCGAGAGCGTCGCCCCCGGCATCTTCCACCGCGTCACCGGCGCGATCACGAGCCAGCGGCTCGAGATTCTCGCCGCCGACATCAACACGCTGCCGGGCGGGCTCGTGCTCGACCACTTCGTGGTGCACGACCCCGACTTCGCCGGCGAGCCCCCGGCCGACCGGCTCGCCGACATCGCCGCCGCGATCCGCGCCGCCGTGAAGGCCGACGATCCGCCGACGTTCACGCGGCGCTGGAATCCGTTCGCCCCCCTGCCGACGCCGGTTGCATCGCTGCCGGCCCGGGTGCTCTTCGACAACGAGAGCTCC
>CAZDTC010000289.1:0-3699 GCA_964508125.1 uncultured Candidatus Kuenenia sp. | reverse complement strand
GGCGATGGAGCAGCGTGCCGCCGGCTCCGAATGCGGGTGGTTATCGCCTGCCTGAGCGTCCGGCGAGGGAGGGACGGGGTAATCCCGAGCCGCTGCAGCTGAGTTGACTGGCAAGCGAGACGCTTGCCCCACGCGGGCGATCGTCGGCTACATTACGCGGGAAAGGAACTCCACCATGTTGCATGCGATCGTAATGGCCGGGGGATCCGGCACCCGGTTTTGGCCCGCGAGCCGGGCGGCGCTGCCGAAGCAGCTCCTGCCGCTTGCCGGCGAGAAGACGCTGCTCGAGGACACCGTGGCCCGGATCGCCGGACTCGCGCCGCCCGAGCAGGTGCTCGTCGTCACGTCGCGCCGGCTCCTGCCGGCCGTACGCGAGCAACTGCCTCAGGTGCCTGCGGGGAACATCGTCGGGGAGCCGTGCAAACGCGACACGGCGCCGTGCGTAGGCCTCGCGGCGCTGCTCGTGGCGCGGCACGATCCCCACGCCACGATGGCCGTGATGCCCTCCGACCACGTGATCAGCCCGGCCGCCACGTTCTGCACAGCGATCGAGCAGGCGGCGGCACTCGTCGAGGAGAAGCCCGGCAGGCTCGTGACGTTCGGCATCAAGCCCACCTACCCCGCCGAAAGCTTCGGCTACATCCAGCAGGGTGCGGCGCTCGCGAAGCCGCTCGGGGCCGCGCGGGCGCATGCCGTGGCGAAGTTCAAGGAGAAGCCGCCGGCGAGCGTGGCCCGGGAGTATCTCGCAGCAGGCAACTTCCTCTGGAACGCCGGAATCTTCGTGTGGAAGGCGGCCACGATCCTCGAGGCGCTCGCCGCGCGGCAACCGGAGTGCCTCGCGCACCTGGAGCGGATCGTCGCCGCCTGGGACACCCCCGAGCGGGAGGCCGTTTTCGACCGCGAGTTCGCGGCGATCAAGGGGATCTCGATCGACTACGCCGTGCTCGAGCACGCCACCGACGTGGTGGTGATCGAGGCGCCCTTCGAGTGGGACGACCTGGGCGGCTGGTCGGCCGTTGCCCGGCAGCGGGGTGCCGATGCCGAGGGCAACACGATCGTGGGGCGGCACCTCGGCATCGACTCCGTCCGCACGATCGTACATACGGGTCCCGACCACCTGGTCGTCACGATGGGGCTGGAGGATATGCTGGTGGTACACACTCCCGACGCCACCCTCGTGGCCGACCGGGCCCACGAGGAGGCGGTGCGGAAGGTGGTGGCCGAACTGGAGAAACGCGGGTGGAGCGAGTATTTGTAGCGGCGTGCGTGTTGGCGGCGGCGCTCGCGCCTCAGGCCCACGGCGCAGAGCCGGCGGCGGCCGGCTCCACCGACGCCACGTGGCTGGACAGGTTTCGCCTCGCAGCGGAGGGCCTCGAATGGTCCGACGACGTCGTCAAGCACGAGTGGCGGCTGCAGCGACGGCCCGGCAGCGACGCCTGGCGGATTCTCGACCCTGCCGATGCCCGCATGACGACGGGCGACGAGGAGGCGTGCCGGGCCGAGTTCGCCCGGCTCGAAGCGACGGGTCGGATTCCACCCGTACACGGTGACGCCGTGATCGTTCTCCACGGCCTGGGCGAGAACCGGGCCTCGATGCAGCCGCTGGTGAAGCACCTGCGTGCGCGGCTCGACGCCACCATCATGACGTTCGGCTACGCGAGCCCTCGGGCGAATATCGACGACCATGGCGCGGCGCTCGGCCGTGTCGTCGCCGGCCTGCCCCAAGCCACGCGGATCAGCTTCGTGGGGCACAGCCTCGGGAATCTCGTCGTACGCCGTTGGATGCATCTGGCTCCGGCCCCTGACCTCACCCGAGTGCACCGCATGGTGATGCTCGGGGCCCCGAACCAGGGCTCCGACCTTGCCAGGATGGCGGCCAGAGTGTGGGTGCTCGCGGCGCTCTCCCACGGCGCTGCCAAGGATCTCGTGATCAACTGGCCGGAGATCTCACGGTCGCTCGCCGTGCCCTCGTGCGAGTTCGGGATCGTGGCCGGGGGCAAGGGAGACGGCCGAGGCTACAGCACACTCCTCGAGGGAGATGACGACGCAGTCGTCCGCGTGGCGGAGACGAAGCTCGACGGAGCCCGCGACTTCCTCCTGGTGCCGGTGAGCCATGCGGCGATGATGAAGAATTCGAGCGTGCAGGAGGCCACGGTGTCGTTCCTCAAAACGGGCCGATTCGGCGGAGCCACCGCGCCCGCGTCGGACGCACGGCCCGATGAGTGAGCCTGCCGTGCTGCCGGCCACCGGCCGGATCGCCGCGATCGACTACGGACGCAAGCGGATCGGGATCGCAATCTGCGATGCCGCGCGGATCATCGCCAGCCCCCTGCCGTTTCACGCCGCCGCTCCTGACGAGACGGCCGAGGCGGCGTTCTTTCGCCGGCTCGTCGCACAGGAGGAGATCGTCGGCTTCGTGGTCGGGCTGCCGGTCCATGCCGATGGCAGCGACAGCCGCATGTCGGTCGAGGTGGAGCGGTTCGGCGCGTGGCTCGCGGCGATGACCGGCCTGCCGGTGGCGTTTCACGACGAGCGCTACACATCGGTGGAGGCGGCAGGCAAGCTCACCGGCCTCGGGCTCTCCCGCGGCAAGAAGAAATCGCGCACCGACTCGATCGCCGCCCAGATCCTGCTCACCGCCTGGCTCGAGGCCCGTGCCGCCGGAGCCGGCCCCGGACGGCCCGGAGCCCTCGAAGGATGACCACATCTGCAAAACTCGTCGTCGGCTGCGGCTACCTCGGCCTGCGGGTCGCCCGCCTATGGCGCGGCGCGGGAGCACGCGTGCTCGCCCTCACCCGATCGCCCGATCGCGCCACCGCCCTCGCTGCCGAGGGGCTCGAGCCTGTCCTCGGCGACGTCACAACGCCGGGAAGTCTTCCCCCACTGCCCGCGGTCGACATGATCTTCTGGGCCGTGGGCTTCGACCGCGCCTCCGGGGCGACGTATCGCGACGTGCATGTGACGGGCCTCGGCCACGTGCTCGACGCCGTGCCGGGCACATCAAGGGTCGTGTTCTCGAGTTCCACCGGCGTGTGGGGCACCGACGACCGCGCGGTCGTCACCGAGTCGACGCCTGCCCACCCCGCGCGCGAGGCCGGCCGAGTGCTCCTCGAGGCCGAGGCGCTGCTTCGCGCGCGCACGGGCGACCGCGGCACGGCGCTGCGGTTCGCCGGCCTTTACGGGCCCGGCCGCCTGCCGCGGCTCGACGACCTGAAGGCGGGCCGTCCGATCGCCGCGGACCCCGACAGCTGGCTCAACCTCATCCACGCCGACGACGCGGCCCGGATCGTGGTGGCCGTCGCGGCGGCACCTGACGCGAAGCCGCTGTACGTCGTGTCGGATGGGGTGCCGGTGCGGCGCCGCGCGTGGTACGAGCATCTTGCAGCGCGGAGCGGCAGCCCGCCCCCGACATTCGATCTCGCGGCCGAGCGCACGCGCGGAGCCGACAAGCGTGTGAACCCGGCCCTCCTGTTCCACGACTTTCCCATCGCGCTCACCTACCCCGACTCCTTCCGCGGCATCGACGCGATCGTGGGGTAATCGGTCCGGCAAGTCGCTGCCAACGCTCCGTCGTGGGACAGGCTTCGGCCTGTCTCTAGTCAACGCGCCCAATCCGGCGTCCGAGCCGGCGGCACAATGCTCCGTCGCCGAGGGCGATCGCTAGTCCAGTCTCAACTGTGATGGTGCGCTCGGAGTAAG
>CAZDTC010000288.1:0-3704 GCA_964508125.1 uncultured Candidatus Kuenenia sp. | reverse complement strand
CGGTGAAGTCGACGTGGCCCGGGGTGTCGATGAGGTTGATGTCGCAGTCGTGCCACTTCACGCTCGTGGCGGCGCTCGTGATCGTGATCCCGCGCTCGCGCTCGAGGTCCATGTAGTCCATGGTCGCGCCGTCGCCGCCGCCCTTGACCTCCTGGATGCGGTGGATGCGGCCCGCGTAGTAGAGGATGCGCTCCGAGAGCGTCGTCTTGCCGGAGTCGATGTGGGCCGAAATGCCCATGTTGCGAAGCTTGGACAGATCCATGGAAACGATGCACCTTCGGGGAGAAACGGGGAAACGGCCGCCGGGGGCCATTCGAGCGGGCGGGAATTCCGAATATACTCGCGGCCCTGGAATTGCGACAGGCCGACGCCACCCGCCCATGACACGCGAACAATCCACCGACCAGGGCCCCAACCGGCCGTGGGATGTCTGCTTCGTGCCGTTCGTCGTGTTCCTCGTGGGAGGGATCCTCGAGCCGACGCCGGGCGGCGGCGGCTTCGCCGGCACGCTCGGCATTCCGTATGGGGCCTATCCCGCGATCTATGCGGCTCGGCTCGTGGCGACGGCCGTGGCGATCGCGCGGGTCTGGCGGCCGATCCGCGATTGGGTGGGGCGCACGACGTGGTGGCCCGTGCCACTCGGCCTGCTCCTCGTGATTCCCTGGATCGTGCTGGCGGCGCTGCAGCGCGAGAGCGGATTCGTGCCGCAAGCGATGGAGCGCAGCGCCTTCGATCCCTTCGCGCACTTCGCGTCACCCGGAGCGGCGTGGGCATTCCTGGCGCTGCGGCTCGTCGGGCTCGTGGTGATCGTGCCGATCGTCGAGGAACTCTTCCTGCGCGGCTTTCTCATGCGCTACGTCATCGACGAGAATTTCTGGACCGTGCCCTTCGGCAGGCTCACGCTCGCATCGACGGCGGCCTGCCTCGTGTACGCCGTGGCCACGCATCCTGCCGAGGCGGTGGCCGCGCTCGCCTGGTTCGCGGTGATGAGCGGGGTCGCCTCGGCCACACGCCGGCCGATCGACGTGATCCTGGCCCACGCGGCCACAAACCTCGCCCTCGGGGCCTACGTCGTCGCCACCAAATCCTGGTGGCTTCTGTAACGTCGGGCAAGCGTCCCGCGTGCCATGCGCGATGCGTCTATCCCGTCTGTCGTACCCATGCCCCTCCGCGGCCGCCTCGCGCCGACACCGACCGGCCTCCTCCACGTCGGGCACGCGCGCACGTTCGCACTGGCCGCCAGCCGCGCGGCCGGGGCCGGGCTCGTGATGCGGATCGAGGATCTCGACCACGACCGCTGTCGCCCGGAATTCACCGCCGCTGCGCTCGAAGATCTGCGCTGGCTTGGGCTCGACTGGACGGAAGGGCCCGACATCGGCGGCCCCCATGCGCCTTACGAGCAGAGCCGCCGCGGCGACTGGTTTCTGGAGGTGTGGCGGCGGCTCGAAGCGACCAGCCTGATCTACCCCAGCCCACACTCGCGCCGCGACGTCGAGGAGGCGGCGACGGCGCCCCACACACCGGCCGGCTGCGGAGAGACGGTGTTTCCGCCGGCGCTGCGCCCCGCGTCGTGGCCGCGGGCCACCGTCCCGGGGGGCGTGCCGTGGCGGTTTCGCGTACCCGACGGCAGGGTGATCGAGTTCGAGGACGGCCGCCTGGGCACGGTGCGGTGCACGGCCGGCGTCGACTTTGGCGACTTCGTCGTCTGGCGGCGCGACGATCTCGCCGCGTATGAACTCGCCGTGGTGGCCGACGACCACGCGATGGAGATCGAGGAGGTGGTGCGCGGCGAGGACCTGCTCACGAGCACCGCCCGGCAGCTGCTCATCTACGAGGCGCTCGGCTGGAAGCCGCCGCGCTGGTTTCACGCGCCGCTCGTGGTCGACCCGGCCGGCCAGCGGCTGGCGAAGCGGGCCGCCGGCCTCGCGATCCGCGACCTGCGGGCCCGCGGCCTCACCCCCGCCGACGTGCTGGGCTCTGCTACCTTCTGACGATCCACTCGCGGCGAAAGAGCGTTTCGGCGAGGCGTCCCGTGGCCATCTCCCAAAGCTGCCCGGGCGTGTGGCGACTGCTGAGCTCGATGCGGCTGCCGATCGCGCCCGGCGGTTCGGGCGCGGCAAACGGCCTCACGACGACCACGAATTCATCGGAACCGACATCAGCCGGCCCGACATCTTCGCGGTCGGCAGGATACCCGCGGATCACCGCGCCGGGTAGCAGAAAACTCGCCCGCTCAGCGGCCGCCCGAAAGTTTTCCGGCACGTGCACCACGCGACCGCGCGCGGCGGCGACCGCAGTCGCCGGATAGCCGCCCCACGGCGGATCGAAGGCCGTGAGGAAGCTCGACACCGTGAGAAAGGCGACGAGCGCCGCCGGCACGGCGCACGCCGCGAGCCGGCGCCGGTCGATGAGCGCGAAGAGCACGATGCCCGCCGCACCGCCGAGGATCCCCCAGTGGATCCATGGCATCGCGCCTGTGCCGAGGTCGCGCACGAGCAAGGCCGACAGCCACGCCACGAGGCCGACGATCACGCCGGCTCCGACCACGGCCGTGAGGAATGCCGAAGGGAGCAGCCTGTGCCAGTGCAGCGCCATGAGCACGGCGATCCCCGGCATCGCCTCGAGCAGGTAGCGGCCCGACCGCTGCGTGGGCAGGCAGAACACGGCAAACAGGACGGCCGCCCAGATCCAGAGCAGCCGCTCGATCGCGCCGGCCTCGGCGCGGTGCTGCCAGGCGCGGATCAGCGTGCCCAGAAGCGGCAAGGCGAGCAGCCCCGCGTTGAGAAACCACGACAAGGCGTAGCCCCAGACGCTCATCCGCCCCCAGAGGAGCGCGAGGAGATAATTCGATCGGCCCGCCTTGATCTTCGCCAGATTCTCACCGACCACGAACTCGCGCCAGATCTCCGCCGGATCGGGGTCGCACGCGAACCACAGGGCGAAGATCGCGAGCGCGAGCAGGGCCGTCCAGGCGAGGCCGGGCACCGAGCGGCCAAGCAAATGCCGCCAGTCGGGCCCGCCGTCGGGCCGCCGCACCTCATGGAGGTGCCAGGCCGCGAGCCCGGCCCCGATCGGCACGAGCTGGGCGAACGACTTCGCAAACAGAGCCGCCCCTGCAACGAGGCCCACGACCGTCGGAAACAGGAGCCGCGACTCAAACGAACGCGGCCGCCACCAGAGCATCACGAAGAAGCAGCCGAACATCCAGAACGTCTCGGACGGATTCGTGAGAAACGGCCGGCCGTAGCGGTAGGTGGAGAGAAACGCGAGATAGATCGCCGCCGCCAGCATGCCGACGCCCCTCCGGCCGCTGGCCCGCCAGGCGAGTAGCCCGGCCATCGCCGCCGTGGCGAATGTCCACGCGACGCTCGGCCAGCGGAGCGCCGCGAGCGTCCAGATGCGGCCCCAGTCGGTCGACAGGATCCCCTGCCAAAACAAAAACGGCGGCTTCGTGTTCACCATGTCGGGCATCTCCGACACCAGCGGCAGCCAGTGGCCGCTCGCCGCCGTGGCCCGCACGATCTGCGCGTAAATCATCTCGTCGCCGTTGACGAGGATGTGGAGCGAGCCCAGCCCGTGGAGATATGTCGCCACTGCGAGGGCGAGCGTGGCGGCGGCGACACGTGGCGAAACCTGCATGCGCCGCAGAGCGTCTCACACCGCAGCTTGACGCGCCTACCTCAGCCGCCGCCGTCCAGCAACGC
>CAZDTC010000287.1:0-3730 GCA_964508125.1 uncultured Candidatus Kuenenia sp. | reverse complement strand
TGTCGAGCGTGCCGAAGGGCTGCGGGATCAGGATCTTCCCATCGAGGGCGGCGTTGAACTCTTCAACGCTCGGCATCGCAGCGCCTTGGTGTTCGAAGGGCGCCTTGAGGAAGGCCGGCACGTCGTCGAGCGTCTGCCAGTTGTGCCGCCAGAGCGCCTTCGGAACCTCGAAGTAATAGGCGTCCTTGAGGTGGTAGATCGGATTGTGGTCTGACATTGCTGCCTGGTGCCCCAGCCCGGCCCGCAGCCGGCTGAAAACAGTATTGGTCGACGGGGCCGAGAGTGTGCGGCATCAGCCCCTCTGGCGTCAAACCCCGCCACCGCCACGGGGGCGGGGGCCGGAATTTCGCCCCCCGATGATGATTCGCGCAAGGTCGGCGCCAAGGGCCGCCAGATAGAAGATGACGAGTAGTTCCCCCGCTCCGGCGGCCCGCAGTTTCGCCCCACCTCTCTGCAGCCAGGCGAGTGCCACGAGCGCCGGCATCAAGCGGAGTGCCATCGCGGCGAGCGGTAGCGCGGCTTGGCCCGCCACCGTGCCAGCCGGCCGCAGGCCCACCGCCCAAGCGCCGATGCTCCCCACGAGGCAGGTCGAAGCCGCGAATACAAAGGCTTGCCGACGGTCGGGATCGTCAGTGCCTGCGAGCCAGGCGAGGCCTGCCGCGAGCGCGATAGCCGCAACGGCGGCGGCCAGTCCACCCCACGACGAGGCCCAGAACGACCGGTTCATCGGCGGCCAGCCCCGCGGCGTTTTCCGAGTTGGGCGAGCCACAGGATCGCCGTTCCGAGCCCGAGGGCGAAGCCCGCCGGACCGATGAACCGCGTGCCGAGTTGCGCGTCGAGCCAGGAACCGGCGACGCCGGGCACGAACATCGTCAGCCCGATGGCCATGATCCGCGACACCCACGCCATGGCTTCGCCGATCGGAGACGGGTGCGGGTCATCGTGCATCGCTGTAAGATACCGTCTCCTCCGGGAGAAGAACGTGTCGAGACGGAAGCATCGCCGCCGCCGGCGGTTGCCGGTGGCCTCCGGATCAGGGCTCGCCGCGGCCGGCGATCGGCAGGACCAGGGCCAGCCCACCGTCCTGCGGCTGACGGCCTGCGATGGCACCACCGCCCACGAGTCGACGGTGCTTTCACCGCAGGAGCTGACGCTGGCCCGCGAGAAGTGGCCCGTGGTGTGGCTCGACGTCGATGGGTTCGAAGACCTGGAGGCCATCCGGTCGATCGGCCGGATCTTCGAGATTGGCGACCTCGCACTCGAAGACGCGATCACTCCCGACGAGCGGCCCAAGGTCGAGGTGTTTGGCCATCAGGTGTTGATCGCGGTGCGTATGGCCCGGCTCGACGGCACGTCGATCGTCACCGATCCGATGGCGATCTTCCTCGGCGACCGCTACGTGATCACGTTTCACGACCGCACCGTGCCCGACGGGTTCGCCGGCGTTCGCGACCGGATCCGCCACGGCCGCACCCGCCTCGGCCAGGGGCACCAGGGGGCTGACCACCTCTGTGCCCTGCTCCTCGACGCCGTGATCGACGGATATTTCCCGGTGCTCGAGAGCTACGGCGACCGGCTGGAGGAGATCGAGGATGCCGCGATCGAGAATCCCTCGCGCGAGCTTCTCGGCCAGATCCACCATGTACGCAATGATCTCATGACGCTCCGACGGGCCCTCTGGCCGACCCGCGACGTGCTCCATGCGCTCGGCCGGGAATCGACCGCCTTCGTGGGCGACCACGCCCGACAGCATTTCCGCGACACCTACGACCACACGATGGAGTTGCTCGACATCACCGAGGGCTACCGCGAGATCGGCAGCGACCTTCGCGATATCTACCTCGCGAGCGTCAGCAACCGGATGAACGACATCATGAAGGTGCTCACGGTGATCGCCACGATCTTCATGCCATTGACGTTCATCACCGGCTGGTACGGCATGAACTTCAACACGGCGTCGCCGTGGAACATGCCCCTCCTGAACTACCGCTACGGCTCGATCGTGGCGGCCGCGATCATGCTGGCGTCGGTGGTGGGCATGGTGGTGTTTTTCTGGCGCCGCGGCTGGCTGAAACGCTGGCGGTAGGGCGATTTGGCCGCCGCTTCCCACGCGCTCATGAAAAACAAGCGCGGATTTCATCGAAATCGCATCCGGCGCTCACGATCGTTGCACGGTTGCCTGGCATTCTCTGGGCCGACGGCGGAGTTCGTCGGATCTACCCCATCTCCAGGAGTCAACCAGTGCCCAGCCTTCGTTCGCCCCTTCAGCCGCGCCGCGGCTTCACGCTCGTAGAGTTGCTCGTCGTGATCGCGATCATCGGCGTCCTCGTCGGCATGCTGCTGCCGGCCGTGCAGTCGGCCCGCGAGTCGGCTCGCCGGAGTTCGTGCACCAACAACATGAAACAGATCGGCCTCGGCGTCGCCACGTTCGAGTCCTCCAATCGGAAGCTCCCCTACGCCGGCCAGTGTGATTCCACAGGCGGCAACTCGACGACGTACATGATCCACTCGACGGCCACGATGATCCTGCCGTTCATCGAGGAGACATCCACGTACAACAAGTTCGACGTGAGCTACGACGTCTCGGGCTACGGAGGCAGCGTGAGTGCCTCCACGGGAGCCCGCACGCTGCCGAGCGGCGCCGTGCTTCACGCGAAGGCCAAGGGCCGGGCCTACGACGACGCTGCCCATCCGGCGAGCCAGCAGGCGGCGAAAACCAAGATCAATGCCTTTCTCTGCCCGTCTGTCGCCGGCGGCTCCCGCGATCCCGTCTCGGGCTACGGCGGCTTCGACTACATGTTCACCGCCTTGTCCGACGTCAATTCCAGCGGCGTTGGAGGCACGCGTGGCGAGCGCCAGACGGGTGGCCCATCCGGCGCCGACTGGAGGCGAGAGGCGGTCGAGGGCTGCCTCAATTGCGCCGATCGCGGCTATGAGCGGGTGACGGACGGGGCCTCGCGAACGATCCTCGCCATGGAGGATGCCGGGCGTGCGCATCCAAACGTTGGGCAGTATGGAGCACGGTCGAGCCGCAACGCCGTCACGGGGTCGTCGCAGGCCGACGGCCCGATCCCGCGCGACGGGGGTGGCGACGGGGCGCGGCGTGTATTCGCCTGGGCCGATCCGGATGCCTGCGCCAACGGCTACTCCGGGCCGCATCAATCGACGGGCTCGAAGCAAGCACGGGTCAACAACCACTCGACGCCGGTCGGCGGTCCGCCGGAGTGCCTGTGGAGCCTCAACAACTGCGGTCCCAACGACGAGCCGTTCTCGTACCATCCAGGTGGCGTGAACATCGTGATGGGCGACGGCAGCGTGCGATTTCTCGCGGAATCAGCCGATGGCGTGGCGGTGAAATGGCTGGTCGGTGCGAACGATGGTCAGGCCAACCCTGACTTCTGACCGTGGTCGCCGCGGACTGCGTCCGCATCCAATGCCACGAACGGGCCTGTGGGGCGATACCCCACGGGCCCGTTCCTTTGAAAGGGCCCGTGAGAGGTGGACATACGGCTAGCCAAAGCCCCTCGGCGCGTGAGAGATCGAGCGCGATGTCGCCCCTTTTGCAGGGGCTCCATCCGCTTGCGCGAGCCCCTCGGCGCGTGAGAGATACGGCTAGCGCAAGCCCCTCGGCGCGTGAGAGATACGGCTTGCGCAAGCCCCTCGGCGCGTGAGAGATAAAACTGGGGAACTAGGATTCGAACCTAGACTAACTGGTTCAGAGCCAGTCGTG
>CAZDTC010000286.1:0-3733 GCA_964508125.1 uncultured Candidatus Kuenenia sp. | reverse complement strand
ACATGGGCAGCCTGATGATCGAGGAGAACGTGGTCAGCGCCGCCGGCACGGTGCATCACCTCACGCTCGACCAGATGCGGTCTGCGATCTCGCAACTCGGCTGGGTGCCACGACGCCGCAACGTGTTCTACGAACTCTTCGACGACGATCCGGCCGAGGACGGCCGGGCCCGGGCCCGCACGATTCATCTGCCCGTGGCGGTTGCGACGTGACGGCGGCACGGCCGTCGCTCACGCTGCGGGCGCGGCAGATCGTGACGATGGCTCGCCGGCCGCTCGAAAATGGCTGGCTGCGGATCGAGCGTGGGCGCATCGCGGCCCTCGGCGTGGGCCCGCCTCCAGGACCGGCGACCGACCTCGGCGATGCCGTGATCCTGCCCGGGCTCGTCAACGCCCACACGCACCTCGAATTCTCCACGCTTGCGACACCGCTCGACGGCTCCGGCGGATTGCCGGAATGGATCGGACGCGTGGTGGCCTTGCGCCGCGGGCGGCCGACGGCCGACGCGGAGAGTGCAGTCCGCGCGGGCCTCGCGGAGTCGGCGGCGGCAGGCGTGACGCTGCTCGGCGACATCGCCACGTCGCTCCCGCCGCCCGGCATCGAGTCGCTCGGCCCGCGCGTGCGGGTCTTTCGCGAGACACTCGGCCTCTCAGCATCGGCGCGTGCCACCTCGCTCTCGATGCTGCGTCGGGATCTCGATCGCCTCGTCGCCACGGGTCGCTCTGCCGGCGTGTCGCCGCACGCCCCATACTCCGTCGCCGCCCTGCTCGGTCGCACGGCGCTCGACATGGCGCGGCGCCTGCGATTGCCGGCGGCGATGCACCTCGCGGAAAGCCCGGCCGAGGCGGAGTTGGTCGCCAGTGGCTCGGGGCCGCTGCGGACCGCGCTCGAGCGGCTCGGTGCCTGGCCGGAGGAACCGCCGCCCCTGCTTTCGGCCGCCGACTGGATCTCGCTGCTGGCCCGAGGGCCGCGCGGTCTCGTGGTGCACGGCACGTTCCTCGACGATGTCGCGCTGGCCAGGCTCGCGCGGCACCGTGACCGGCTCGCCGTCGTCATTTGCCCGCGCACCACCCGGCTGTTGTCGGGCGCGCTCCCGCCGCTCGAGCGACTCCGGTCAGCCGGCGTGCGCGTGGCGCTCGGCACCGACAGCCGGGCATCGAATCCCGATCTTTCCTTGCTCGGCGAGTGCCGCGCGCTCGTCGACGGCGGCCTCACGAGCCCGGCCGAGGCGCTCGCGATGGCTGCGGTCACGGGCGCCTGGGCGCTCGGCTGCGAGCGCCGTGCGGGGATGCTCGCGCCCGGCCGCCCTGCCGACCTCGTCGTGCTCCGGCCGGCCCAGGCCATCCGCGATCCTCACGAAGCCGCCCTCGACCCAAGCGCGACGATCGTGGCGACGCTTCGGAGCGGACACATGATCCACGGCGCGTTGAAAGGCTGACGTGGGGCAAGCGTCCCGCTTGCCAACGCGGCGTCAACTCTTGGCAAGCAAGACGCTTGCCCCACGGTCAGGCCGTGATCCACACGGCGCTCTTGAAGCTCCGGAGCCAAGTGAGCTGCCGCTTCGCGAGTTGCCGGGTGCGGTCCTGCGTGCGGTGGATCGCGTCGGCCAGCGAAATCCGGCCGGCGAGCATGTCGAGCGCCTCGGCATAGCCGGCGGCCTGGCGGGCCGTGGGGCCGATGCCGCCTGGGCCGGCGGCGGCGGCACGCGCCTCATCCAGGAGGCCCGCCCTGAACATCGCCTCCACGCGGCGATCGATCCGGTCGTAAAGCAGCCGCCGCGGGAGGTCGACGACAAGAAGCTGCGTTTCAAACACCGGATGCGGCGCCGGAGCGAATGCGGCCGTGAGCGGCCGGCCGGTGGCGTGGACGACCTCGAGGGCCCGGATGATCCGCTTCACATCGTGCGGATGGATCCGACCGGCTGCGACGGGATCGAGCGCGGCCAAACGCGCATGCAGGGGTTCACTGCCGGCAGCCTCCGCCTCTGACTGGAGTATTTTCCGATACTCGGGATCGGCCGGGGGGAGCGGGGCCAAGCCATCGCGCAGGGCGCGGAGATAGAGCGGCGTGCCTCCCACGAAGAGAATCCTGCGCTGGCGGGATCGGATGTCGGCCACGGCCTCCGCCGCAGCGGCGAGCCAACGGGCCACGCTGAACGACTCGGCCGGAGAGACCAGATCGACGAGGTGGTGGGGCGTGGCGGCGCGGTCCGCCATCGAGGGCTTGGCCGTGCCGATGTCGAGCCCCCTGTAGACAGCCATCGAGTCGACGCTCACGATCTCGGCGTCGAGCCGCCGCGCGAGCGAGAGGGCGAGGGCGGTCTTGCCCGCGGCGGTGGGTCCGGAGAGAAACCAGCAGTCGGCGTCGAGCCTCGGGCCGCGGGGCTGGGCCGCCCCATCTGCGTCGAGGCATGGTAGAGTTGGGCAGTCTTCAGGAATCATGCAGATGCCCAGGCTCGGAGAAACGCTCGAACGCCTCGAAGGGGTGGTCGTGTCGCGAAAAAGCGACCCGCCCGAACGATCCTACACCAGCCGGCTGCTGGCCGGCGGCGTGCCCGCGATCGGCCGCAAGGTGACGGAGGAGGCGGGCGAACTCGTGGCCGCCGCCGCCGACGAGCCCGATGAACGCGTCGTGTCGGAAGCGGCCGACCTCGTCTACCACACGCTCGTGCTGCTCGCCTGCCGGGGCGTCTCGCTTGCCCGCGTGGAAGACGAGCTCGCACGGCGGTTCGGCGTGTCGGGGCTCGACGAGAAAGCCGCCCGAGCTCAGAAGGGAGCCCAGGCATGACGCCCGCATCCACCGGCCGCCTCCTCCGCATCGGCGTGCCGAGCAAGGGACGGCTTGCGGAGATCTCTGCACAATTGCTCAACGAGGCCGGCCTCACGTTTCGCCGGCCGGAGCGGAGCCTGTTCGCCCGCTGCCGCGACATGCCCGTGGAGATCACGTTCCTGCGCACCGACGACATCCCGGTGCTCTGCGCCGAAGGTGCGATCGACCTCGGCGTGACGGGGGCCGACCTCGTCGCGGAGAGCGGCGCCGACCTCGTTCACCGCCTCGACCTCGGCATCGGCTCGTGCCGGCTCGCCCTCTGCGTGGCGGAGGATTCCACCGTCGCCGACGCCCGCCAACTGGCCGGCCTGCGCATCGCCACGAGCTTCCCGCGAATCACCCGCGAATGGCTCGCCAAGCGCGGCGTGGAGGCCCACTTCGTGGAGCTCTCCGGCAGCGTCGAGATCATGATCCAGCTCGAGGTGGCCGACGCGATCGTCGACCTCGTGGAAACCGGCAGCACGCTCGCGGCGAACAAGCTCCGCGTGCTCGACGAGATCGGCCGCTACGAGACCGTGCTCGTGCAAAACCACACGGTCGCCGACCCGGCCACGGCCGACCGCATCGTGCGCCGCCTCGAGGGCGTCGTGATCGCCCGGAGCTACTCGCTGCTCGAATACAACATCCCCCGGGCCCGGCTTCGCGACGCTGAGAAAATCACGCCCGGCTTCAAGTCGCCGACGGTGAGCGCCCTGGAGGACGCCGACTGGTGCGCCGTGCGCGCCATGGTGAAGCGCGGCGAGGCGCACGCGATCATGGAGCGACTCGAAGCGATCGGCGCGTCGGCGATCATCGAGACCGACATCTCAAACTGCCGCCTCTAGCCGGTCGGCAGGGCAGGTGGCAATTACCCGCATTCGGAGCCGGCGGCACGCTGCTCCATCGCCGAGGGCGATCGCTAGTC
>CAZDTC010000285.1:0-3747 GCA_964508125.1 uncultured Candidatus Kuenenia sp. | reverse complement strand
GGCGTGCACCTGAAGACGGCCGGCACGACCTGGCTCGAGGAGGTGATCGGCCTCGCCGAAGCCGGGGGCGACGGGCTCGCGCTCGCCAAGGAGATCTGCGCCTACGCGCTCGACCATGTCGACGAGTTGTGTGCGCCCTATGCGACGGTGATCGACATCGACCGTGCGAAGCTGCCCGCCGCGGCCGAGGTGGCCGGCTGGAGTGGCCCCCGATTCGCTGCGGCGATCCGCCACGTGCCGACGAATCCGGCCTTCAACCCGCACATGCGGCAGTTGCTCCACGTGGCGTTCAAGGTCGCCGCCAAGCACGGCAGCCGCTATCTCGACCTGCTCGTGGCAAACCGCGAGATCGTGGCCCGGCAGGTTACGGAAAACATCTTCGAGCGGCATCTCGCTCCGCTCTTTCTCTCCCGATGAAATCCGCCGTCACGATCTGCCTCGTCCCGGAAGCTCGACAGGGTCCATTCGTGTTTCACGATGGACTCGAGGCAGGATGCCGGGCGGCGGCCGAACTCGGCTTCGACGCCGTGGAGGTGTTTCCCGAGTCGGCGGCGGGCGTGCCTGCAGCGGAGCTCGGCAGGCTGCTTGCACGCTGCTCGCTCGGCCTCGCCGCCGTGGGCACGGGCGCTGGCTGGGTGAAGCACAGATGGCACCTCTGCCATGCCGATGCCGACGTGCGGACGCAGGCCCACTCGTTCATCGCCGCGATCATCGACGTGGCCGGCGGCCTCGGGGCCCCGGCGATCATCGGCTCGATGCAGGGCTCGAGCGGTGGCGATGTGCCGCGCGACACGGCCCTCGAATGGCTTGCGGAATCGCTGCATGCCCTTTCCGCCCACGCCGCCCGGCACGGTCAGGTGCTGGTCTACGAGCCGCTCAATCGCTACGAGACTAATCTTTTCAATCGCCAGGCCGACGCGGCGGCCTTTCTCCAGGACCGCGGCATCGCCAACGTGAAGCTTCTCTGCGACCTCTTTCACATGAACATCGAGGAGGCCGACGTGGCGGCCACGATCATGGCCTGCGACGATCTCGTGGGCCATGTCCACTGGGCCGACTCGAATCGGTGGGCAATGGGCCTGGGGCACACCGATCCGCGGCCGATCATGCAGGCACTGCGGTCGATCGGCTATCAAGGCCACCTCTCGGCGGAGGTTCTCCCGCTCCCCACGCCCACCGCTGCGGCCCGCGCGACCATCGACAGCATCCGCTCCTTCACGAAAGGCTGACCCATGCTCAGTGGCCCCCTGCTTCATCCCGAGATTCTCCGGATCCTCGCCCGGTCGGGCCACCACTCGACGGTGCTGATCGCCGACGGCAACTACCCCGCGCTCAACAAGCGTGGGCCGCGGGCAGAGCTCGTGTCACTCCAGCTCATGCCCGGCGTGCCGACCGTGGCGCAGGTGCTCGAGGCGATCCTCGGAGCTGTGAGGGTCGATGAAGTGCACACGATGGGCGTCGACCGCACCGACTCCTACGCGGTGGCCACGCCGGGCGACCCACCCGTGTGGGAGGAATATCGACGGATTCTCGCCGCGGCAAAAACGCCGTGTGAACTCACGCCGATCGTGAAGTGGGATTTCTACAAGGCCGTGGCCTCGGACGACCATGTACTCACCATCCAGACCGCCGACACGCAGCCGTGGGCGAATCTTCTGCTCTCGCTCGGTTGCCGGACCTTCCACGCCAAGGCCCGCCCATGAACACCCGCCTGCTCGGCACGACCGGCCTCGAGGTTCCGATCCTCGCCTTCGGCGCGAGTTCGCTGGGGCAGGAGTTTCGCTCGATCACTCTCGACGAAGCCCTCGGGAGCGTGCGGGCCGCCCTCGAGTGCGGCATGAACCTCATCGACACGAGCCCGTTCTACGGCCGCGGCATGAGCGAGGTGCTGCTCGGTGTCGCACTGCGATCCATCCCGAGGCATGAGTACCTCTTGTGCACGAAGCTTGGCCGCTACGACCTTGCGCACTTCGACTTCTCGGCCAAACGGGTGGCCGAGAGCGTGGACGTGTCGCTCCATCGGCTCGGCACCGACCATCTCGACGTCGTTCTCTGCCACGACATCGAGTTCGTGCCGATGCAACAAATCGTCGATGAGACGCTGCCGGCGCTGCGAAAGATCCAGCAGGCGGGCAAGGTGCGGTTCATCGGGTTCAGCGGCTATCCGCAGAAGGTCTTCCGCTTCATCTGCGACCAGGCCCGCGTGGACTGTGTGCTCAACTACAACCAATACACGCTGCAAAACACACGCTTTGCCGACGAGACGATTCCCTCTCTCAAAGCGAAGGGCGTCGGCGTCATGAGCGCGGGGCCGTTCAGCGCCCGGCTCCTCACCGATGCGCCGCTTCCTGCCTGGCTCAAGGAGCCGGAGGATGTAAAGGCGGCGGCACGGCGTGCGGCGGACCTCTGCCGGTCCCGCGGCAGTTCGATCGCGAAGGTGGCCCTGCAGTTCGCCCTCGCAAACCCCGATATCGCCACGACGGTCGCCGGCAGCGCGAATCCCGCCAACATCCGCGCCTGGGGCCAGTGGGCCGCCGAACCGCTCGATGCCGACCTCCTCCGCGACATCCAGACGATCTTCGCCCCGGTACGAAACATCGGCCATATCGAAGGCCTTCCCGAGAACAATTGATTCGATGCGCATCGACGCTCATCAGCATTTCTGGAACTACTCCACCGTCGAATATTCGTGGATCCGCGCGGGAATGGAGCGGCTGGCCCGCGACTACCGTCCGGCAGATCTCGCGGCCGTCGCCGTGGGGCAGGGGGTGGCGGGAAGCGTGGCCGTGCAGGCCCGGCAGTCGCTCGAGGAGACACGCTGGCTGCTCGGGCTCGCGGATGAGAGCCACTTGATCAAAGGCGTCGTGGGCTGGGTCGACCTCCGGAGCGGGCGCGTGGCCGAGGAGATCGCAGCCTTTGCAGAGCATCCGAAATTCATCGGTGTCCGGCACGTCGTGCAGGATGAGCCCGACCCGCGGTTTCTGCTCGGGGATGCCTTCGTGCGGGGCCTGCGACAGCTTCATGCCTGCGGGCTCGTCTACGACCTGCTCCTGTATCCGCCGCAGTTGCCTGCCGCCGTCGAGCTCGCGGGCCTGCTGCCGGAGCAGTCGTTCGTCCTCGACCACCTGGCGAAGCCCCGGATCAAGACGGGGGGGATCGCCGAGTGGCGGCATGACATCGAGGCCCTCGCAGCCCACGACAACGTCGCCTGTAAACTCTCAGGCATCGTGACGGAGGCCGCGTGGCATCAGTGGAAGCAGGACGACTTCACGCCCTATCTCGATGTCGCCCTCGCCGCCTTCGGCCCCGAAAGGCTGATGTTCGGCAGCGACTGGCCGGTGTGCCTGCTCTCGGGCGAGTATGCGGATGTTGTCGGGATCATCGACGGCTTCATTTCCACGCTCACTCCCGCAGAGCAATCGCGGATCTGGGGCGACACCGCCTGCCGCGTGTATGGACTCAGCTAGGAATCACCCATGCAAGCCCTGCTTCTTGAACAGCCACAGTCGTTTCGCTTCATCGACATGCCCGAACCGCCGCCCCCCGGGCCGGGTGAGGCGGTCGTCCGCGTCCATGCCATCGGGATCTGCGGCACCGACTACGGCGGCTACCTCGGCAAGATGCCGTTCTTCTGCTACCCGCGGATTCCCGGGCACGAACTGGGCGTCGAGGTCGTCGCCGTGGGCGACGGCGTCGCGAACGTGGCCCCCGGCGACCGCTGCTGCGTCGAGCCCTACATCAACTGCC
>CAZDTC010000284.1:0-3763 GCA_964508125.1 uncultured Candidatus Kuenenia sp. | reverse complement strand
AGCGCCCGCCCCTCGTCGAGATCGACTTGCGGGTGGTAGCGGAGTCCGCCCTTCATGGGGCCGCGCGCGTCGTTGTGCTGCACGCGGTAGCCGATGTAGGTGGCCATTTCGCCGGAGTCGAGCTCCACCGGAATCTGCACCTGAACTTCCCGCTTTGCGCCGAGGAGTTGGCGACGGATGCCGGGGGAAAGGTCGAGTTGGTCGGCGGCGCGGTCGAAGTAGATGCGGTTGGATTCGCTCGAGCGCATGGTGCGGCGGGGCTCCGGGGAGGCGCGATCTTATCGGCGGCCGTCTCCGGCACACAAGCAAGCGCGTGGCCGGCGGGGGGCCGCGGCGGCTACGATTGAGGGTAGCGGCTCAGCCCCGAGACACGTGCATGCCCGCCCCCACCCCCAACCAGTTCTGGACGCTCGTCGCCGAGTCTGGGCTCGTCGATGCCGATCGGCTGGCGGCCCTGCGATCCGAGTTTGAGATCGAGTCGCTCTCGCCGGCTGCGTCGCCCGAGGCTGTCACGGAGGTGATCGCCAAGTGGCTGGTGCGCCACAAGGTGCTCACGCTTTGGCAGGTGCGCCGGATCGTGCGCGGCGACCGTGGCCCGTTCTTCATCGGTGACTACCGCCTGCTCGAGCGGCTCGAGAAGGATGCCTACCAAGGGCGGGCCAAGGGTCACCTGTTCCGGGCCCGGCATGAGCCGTCGGGCCGCGTCGTGCTCTTGATGGTGCTCGATGCGGAACGCTGCCGCGATCTCGAAGTGTGGACCGACATCGTGCGGCGCACGACGGTCGCCAACCGGACGGCCGCCCCGATGCTCGCCCGCACCTGGGCGCTCGAGCAGAGCGGCGGGCAGCGGTTCATCGTGTGCGAGGACGTCGGCGGCACGTCGCTGACCGCCGAACTCGCCGCCCGCGGGCCGCGGCCGGTCGCCGAGGTCGGGCCGCTGGTGCTCTCGCTCGCCCGCGCCGTCGCCGAGCTCCATCGACTCGGTGTGGTGCATGGCGGAATCTCGCTCGAGGCGCTCAAACGCGAGCCGGTGGCGGCGGCCGAGCCGGCGACGGGGAGCGTGCGGCTGCTGCAGTTTCCGCTCGTGGCCGATCCGCACGTCGTGCCGCCGCGGCCGGTGATCGACACGCTCGAGGGCATGCGCGGGATGGGCACGCGCGTGGCGTTCCTCGCGCCGGAGCTTTTGCTCCCGGGCGCCGTGTATGATTCGCGGAGCGACGTCTACGCGATTGGCTGCGTGCTCCACGCGCTGCTTGCAGGCGCGCTGCCCTGCTGGCAGGGAGACGCGGAGCGCACGCTCGCGCAGGCGGCGTTCGTGGGGCCGCCGCCGCTCGGGCCGCCGCAGGTGCCGGTGGAGATGGCGACGCTCGTCTCGTACCTCGTGGCCCGCGATCCCGCTGCCCGCTACCAGTCGGCGGCGGAGGCGGCCGACGCGATCGCCGTCTGTCTGGGCCTGCCGCTCGTGTCGCCGTCGTTGCCGGCGCAGCAGCCGTTCATCGGGCCCGCCGCCACGGCTTCGCCGGAGCCGCCTGTGGCAGCCACCAGCCCCGCGGCCGCCGTGCTCTCCGCGTCGCGGCCTGCCGAGCCTGCCGTGATCGTGACGCCCGCGGCGCCGCAGCCGCGCACGCCGCGGAAGTCGGGCCGCTGGATCGCGGCCGGCCTGGGCTTCGCGGCGCTCGCCGCGACCGTGGCCGGGGTGTTGATGGCGGTGGGAACACGTACGCCCGTCGCGGTTTCACGGCCGTCGGCTCTCGCCGCGAAGGGCGGGGACGTTGCAGATGTTGCCGCCATCAACAAGCCACGCGTCGAGCAGCCCCGACCCGTCGAGCCGGAGGAGGCAACGCCGCAGGGCCGTCCGGCCGCGCGGCTCGTCGATGCCGAGGACGCCTCGGGCGCTCCCTGGGCCTCGCCCACGAGTGGCTCGCCGCCGGCGCTCCAGCACCTTCCGCCGGGCTCGCAACTCGTGTTGCTCGTCCGCCCTGCCGACCTCCTCGCGAGCACCGAGGGAAGCCTGTTCGTGAAGGCCCTCGGCGATCGCGCGGAGCAGGCGCTCGCCGCGCTCGCCGCGGCCTGCGGCTGCCCGCCAGAGGAGATCGAATTTGTGCAGGCGGGCTGGCAGGCCGACCTGGCCGCGGGGCCCGATGCCGTGGCCATGGGCTACGCCGTGCGCGGAACGAAGGCGTTTCCAGTCGCCCACGACGAGGCTGCGCAAGACGAGGCCTGGGGCAAGACGACGCCGCGGGAGGTCGACGGCGAAACGATCCACGTGAGCCCGGCACTCGCGTATTGGCTGCCCGGCGCCGACGGCGGCCGTGTGCTCGTCGCGGCGCCCGAGAAACTGCTCTGCGAGATCGTGGCCGCGGATGCGGCACGGCGCGAGCGTGCGACCGCAGCCGACTGGCGCGACCGCCTCCAAGCGACGCTGCCGCCCGATCTCGAGGAACTCGTGGGCATGCTCGACGAGGATCGTCAGGTAACGCTGTTCGGTTCGCCGGCCTACCTACTCCACGACGGGCGGCCCGTGTTCGCGGGGCCGCTCGCGAAGCTCGTCGAGCCGCTCAACGCCGTCCTCGGCGAAGGTTCCGCCGCAGCTGCGCTCTCGCTGCACTGCGGCGACACGTTCTACCTCGAGCTCGACGCGATCCCGGGCCGCAGCGGCTCGGCGCGGGGCGAGGCGGCGGCTCTCGCCGATCGCATCGCGGCGATCGCCGACGCCGTGGAGGAGTATTGCAACGCGCTCGATCCGCATCCCTATGGCCGCAAGCTCGTGATGAGGCTCCCGCGGATGCTGGCCTTGCTCGCGGCCAACGTCCGTTCCGGCGTCGAAGGGAAGGGAGTCGTCGTCAATTGCCACTTGCCGCAGCACGCCGGCCACAACCTCGCGCTCGCGAGTGAGCTGGCGCTGGGGCAGACGCCCGGGGCCGGCGCGACGGTCGTAACTGCGGCGCCCGCTGCGGCTACGCAGTCGGCGGTGGAGCGGCTCACGAAGCGGATCTCACTGACCTTCCAACGCGACACGCTCGAAAAGTCCATCCAGATGCTGGCCGAGGAGATCGGCCTGCCGATCGAGATCCTCGGCAGGGATCTCGAGCTCGAGGGAATCACGAAGAACCAGTCGTTCGGACTCGACGAGCAGGACCAGCCGGCGGAGGCGATCCTGGGCGCGATCCTTGCCCGTAGCAATCCCGACGGCAAACTTGTGTACGTCGTGCGCCGGCGCGACGGCGCTGAATCGATCGAGATCACGACCCGTGCGGCCGCGGAGAAGCGCGGCGACGACCTGCCCGCCATGTTCGCCACCAGCCCGCAGGCGCCCCAGGAGGAAGAAAACCCGAAATGATCATCGTGATGCAGGCCGGCGCGGCGCCGGCGGACCTCGACCGCGTCGTCTCGCGGGTGGAGTCGCTGCGGCTCAAGCCGCACGTGATCGTGGGCACGGAGCGCACGGTCGTAGCCGTGGTCGGCGACGAGCGTGATGCCCAGGGCGCCGGATTCGAGACGCTCCCCGGCGTGGCCTCGGTGCTGCCGATCCTCGCGCCCTACAAGGTGGCCAGCCGCGAGGTGCAGGCGGAGCCGACCGTCGTGAAGGCGGGGCCGCTCGTGGTGGGCGGCCGGAGCATCGGCGTGATCGCCGGGCCCTGCTCCGTGGAGAGCGCCGAGCAGATCGTGGGCACCGCGCGTGCCGTGCAGGCGGCAGGCGCCACGGGGCTGCGCGGCGGGGCGTTCAAGCCGCGCACAAGTCCCTACAGTTTTCAGGGAATGA
>CAZDTC010000283.1:0-3777 GCA_964508125.1 uncultured Candidatus Kuenenia sp. | reverse complement strand
GGGGCTCGCCCAGCTTGCCGACCTCGTCAACCGACTCGAGGGAGGAGGACTCGGGCTTTCGGAGTCGATCGCCGCCTACGAGCGCGGCGTGGCCATCCTCCGCGGGCTCCACGACGAGCTCGCCCGAGCCGAAGAACGGATTCGGGTGCTCACCGCCGTCGACGAAAGCGGGCAGGCGGTCACGGAGCCGTTTCCGTCGGCGAGCGGCGGCGCGGCTGCCGACACCGCCAACGGCGCGGCTGAAAAGGTCGGCCGCAGGCCGGCATCGCGAGGCTCCTCGACGCGAAAAACGGGCCGCCCACCAACCCTGCCAGGGATGGACGATTCCCCGGCCGACACCTAAACTTCCAGGGGTTGTCTCGATCCTCTGCGGGGCCCGATCATGGCAGGCTGCCCGGTGTCCCCCGGCCTCCCGGCGCCCGGCAGCCCGTCCGTTTCCTTCGGGTCCGCCATGGCCGCCCTCCCGGCACCGTCGATCACGCATTCCCTCGACGAGGTGCATGAGTTTATCGAGCCGCGGCTCGCGACAGCCTTGGAGTTGTCAGACGAGGCGGCGCCGCGACTCGTGGCGGCGATGCGGCACGCCCTCCTCGCGCCCGGCAAGCGCCTGCGGCCGGCGCTCGTGCTCTGGGCGGCCGACGCCTGCGGTGGCAGCTGGGCCGACGCCGCCGGCGGGGCCGTGGCCGTGGAGATGATCCACGCCTATTCACTCGTCCACGACGACCTGCCGGCGATGGACGACGACGACCTCCGCCGCGGCCGGCCCACCTGCCACAAGGCGTTCGACGAGGCCACCGCGATTCTCTGCGGCGACGCGCTCCAAGCCCTCGCCTTCGAAATACTCGCCCGCGACCTGCCGCCGGCCGCCGCGGCCCGCGGCTGCCTTGCCCTCGCCCGTGCAGCCGGCCCCGAGGCGCTCGTCGGCGGCCAGGCCGACGATCTCGCCGCCGAGCGAGGCTGGATCGACGACATGTCGGCCGCTCCGGCCGCGAAGCAGGTGGCTTGGCTCGAGCGGATTCATCGCCGCAAGACGGGCGCGCTCTTTCTCGCGGCGCTCGAGCTCGGCGGACTCGCCGCAAACGCCACGCCTGCCCAGCTCGCTCAGCTGGCCGCCTACGGCCGTGCCTTCGGGCTCGCCTTCCAGATCGCCGACGATATCCTCGACGCCGAGGGTGACGAGACCGCGATGGGGAAGCGAGTGGGCAAGGACGCCGACCGCGGCAAGCTCACCTTTCCCACGATCGTGGGCCTCGAGGAGAGCCGGGCCCGGGCCCAGGCGCTCGCCGCCGAGGCCGCCACCGCCGTCGCCGGGCTGGGTGCGGGAGCCGCCCCGCTCGAGGCGCTGGCACACTGGATCGTGACCCGCGATCATTGAGTCATCGAGGATCGAGATCAGAGGTTTCAAGACAGCCGCAGAGGACGCCCCCGCATGGCCGACATCCTTCCCACCATCATCTCGCCAAGCGACCTCGCGCGGCTCTCGATCGAAGACCTCGAGCGGCTCGCCGCCGAGATGCGCCGGGCCCTCACGGAGGTGGCGGCGACCCGCACGGCACACTTCGCGTCGAACCTCGGCGTGGTGGAGCTGTGCCTCGCGCTGCACCGCGTGTTCGACTTCAGCCGCGACCGCCTGATCTGGGACACGGGCCACCAGATCTACCCCCACAAGTTGATCACGGGCCGGTTTGGTCGGTTCGGCACGATCCGCACCAAGGGCGGCCTGATGGGCTACCCGAACCCAGACGAGAGCCCCTACGACCTGTTCATGACCGGCCACGCCGGCTCGAGCGTGTCGACGGCCCTCGGCCTGGCCAGCGGCGACGACCTGCTCGGCCAGGGAGACCGCCACTCCGTGGCCGTGATCGGCGACGGCGCGCTCCCCTCAGGGATCGTATTCGAGGCCCTCAACAACGCCGGCTTCCTCAAGAAGAAGTTGCTCGTGATCCTCAACGACAACAAGATGTCGATCTGCCCGCGCGTGGGGGCTCTCGCCGAGTATCTCGATACGGTCCGGACCAATCCCTGGTATCGCGGCCTCAAGCAGCAGGCCGGCGAACTCATCAAGGGCGTGCCGATGGTGGGCGAGCAGATGGAGCGGATGCTCGGCAAGGCGAAGGACTCGCTCAAGGCCACGCTCCACGGGGGCATGCTCTTCGAGGCGCTCGGCGTGCGCTACTTCGGGCCGGTCGAGGGGCACTCGCTGCCGAACCTCATCCGCTACCTGGAACTCATCAAGGACGAAGAAGGGCCCGTCCTCCTTCACGTGCTCACCGAAAAGGGGCATGGCTTCAAGCCGGCCGAGGCCGACCCCGTGTTCTTCCACACGCCCGCGCCTTTCGAGTGCGACGATGACGACTGCATCGTCTCGATCAAGAAGTCGTCGGCGAAGGCCTACACCGATGTCGCGAGCGCCGCGATCGGCGACTGCCTGCGGCGAAATCCCAAGGTGACGGTGCTCACCGCGGCGATGTGCCAGGGCAACAAGCTTGAGCGCGTGCGCGAGGAGTTTCCCGATCGGTTCTTCGACGTGGGGATCTGCGAGTCGCACGCCGTGGCGTTCGCCGCCGGACAGGCGAAGACGGGCTGCCGGCCGATCGTCGACATCTACAGCACGTTCCTCCAGCGGTCGTTCGACCAGATCTTCCAGGAAGTCTGCCTGCAAAATCTTCCGGTCGTGTTCATGCTCGACCGGGCCGGGCTCACCGGCCCCGACGGGCCCACGCACCACGGAGCGTTCGACCTCGGATACCTGCGGCTGTTCCCCAACATGGCCGTGCTCGCTCCGGGCGACGAGCACGATCTCGTGGCGATGCTCGACTGGGCGCTCGAACAGCCCGGGCCGGTGGCGATCCGCTATCCGAAAACGGTCATTGAAAAGCACGAAGGCCCACGGGCGCCGATCGCGGCCGCCCGCAGCGAGCCGCTCGTCGACGGGGCCGATGGCCTCGTCATCGCCTGCGGCACGCTGCTCGGCGCGGCCCTCGAGGCGGCACGGACGCTCCGCGAGGAGGGCCTCGAGGTGGGAGTGGTGAACGCGCGGTTCGTGAAGCCACTCGACACGACCGGCCTGCTCGAGCGGATCGAGGCCGCGCCGTGGGTGGTGACGGTCGAGGAAAACGCGCTGCCCACAGGCTTTGGCAGCGCCGTGCTCGAAGCGGTGAACGACGCGCGGATCGCGTGCGGCCCGATCGTGCGGCTCGGCCTGCCCGACCGGTTCGTGGAGCACGGCGAGCGTAGCGAACTGCTCGCCGACATCGGCCTCGACGCGGCCGGTATCGCGGCCACCTGCCGAGGGCTCGCGCAGGCAGCACGGCCCCTATCGCACGCGACTGCGGCCAACGCCCGCTGCCCATGACCGCCGCCCAGTCCGCCCTCGTGCAGTCGCGGCTCCACCCGGGCCAGCCCGCACCAGCCGGGCTGCGCGCGGTGATCGTCGGCCCCGGCGGCCAGACGGAGGTCGATGCCGTGGCCCGGCGGCTCGAAAAATTCCTTGCGGCACGCGAACACTCGGCCAGCGTGCGACTCGCGGCCCGCGAGGCGTGGGGACATGACAGCTTCGCCACAGCGGCGGCCGGTGGTGTCGACCTCGTCGTGGTGCTCGGCGGCGACGGCTCGATCCTGCGCACGGCCCGATGGATGAGCTACTACCAGGTGCCGGTGCTCGGCGTCAATCTCGGCACGCTCGGCTTCCTCGCCGACTGCCCACCGGAGGAGGCCGAAGCCACCCTCGGGGAGATCGTCGCCGGGCGGTTTCGCTGCATCGACCACCTGATGTTC
>CAZDTC010000282.1:0-3777 GCA_964508125.1 uncultured Candidatus Kuenenia sp. | reverse complement strand
CTCGAGATGATGAAGCGGCAGGACCCCACGTTCCGCGCCGTCGAGAGCGAGGAGACGGGGCAGACCCTGATCTCCGGGATGGGTGAACTGCATCTGGAGGTGATCCGCCATCGCCTGGAACGCGACTTCAACCTCAAGTGCCGCGTCCACAAGCCGCGCGTGAGCTACAAGGAAACGCTCGGCAAGGCCGTGAAGGTGAAGGGGGAGATCAACCGGCAGGTGGGCGGGCAGACGCTCGTGGCCACCGTCACGCTCCGGGCCGAGCCGATCGCCGACCAGGCGCCGCCGATCGTGGAGCAGGGGTGGTTTCCCGAGAGCGATTCGCTCGCAGCCTTGGCGGCGCTGATGACGCAGTCGGTCCGCGAGAGCGCCGAGCGCGGCGGGCTCAAGGGCTGCCCCCTGTGGGGCGTGAAGAT
The DNA here is from genome assembly GCA_964508125.1 of uncultured Candidatus Kuenenia sp. GTDB lineage: Bacteria > Planctomycetota > Planctomycetia > Pirellulales > UBA1268 > RGVT01. The sequence continues at coordinate 3,361 of CAZDTC010000282.1, read as the reverse complement.
CACTGTGCTCGAGAGCCCGATCCCCGATCCTCCGCCGTCCGACGTGGCGATCCGCATGGCGGCGGCCGAAGCGATCGACCGGATGCTCGAGGCCGCCGGCACCGTGCTGCTCGAGCCGGTGATGCGGGTGGAGGTGAGCGTGCCGGAGGAGCACCTCGGCGACGTGATCAACGATCTGCAGCAGCGGCGGGCGATCATCACGGCCACGGAGATCCGCGGCGGCGTGAACGTGCTCACGGCCGAGGCGCCGCTGGCGAGCATGTTTGGCTATTCAGCCGCGGTGCGGAGCGTGAGCCAGGGCCGGGCGAGCTTCACGATGGCGCCGCTGAAATACGGCCCCGCACCCGCCGAGACGGCCGACGCGTTTGTGTGATGGACCGGCCTGAGCGGGTATGCTGACGCGACAGTCGTCCTGGCTGCATCGTCCTGCGGAGGTCCCAATGATTCACGCCCGGTTTCGTGCCCTCATGAGCGCTTTCACCGCGCTCTTCATGATCGCCGGCCTTGCACACGGCGAGCTTCCCCCGACGGCCACCCCGCCGGCGCCGGAGGGCATGGAGCAGCTCTTCAACGGCACCGATCTCGCCGGCTGGGATGGCGACCCGCGGTTGTGGAGCGTGCGCGACGGCGTGATCCACGGCGAGACGACGCCCGAGAACGCCGCGAAGGGCAACACGTTTCTCGTGTGGCAGGGGGGCGACGTGGGCGATTTCGAGCTCCGACTCTCCTTCCGCTGCAATGCCACGAACAACTCCGGGATTCAATACCGCTCCAAGCGCATCACCGACGAGAAGGCCCCGAACAAGTGGGTGGTCCGCGGCTACCAGCACGAGATTCGCAACGAGGAGGCGTTTCCCAACGTGCCGGGCTTCATCTACGACGAAGGCGGCAGTGCCGGCGGCCGGCAACGGATCTGCCAGGTGGGCGAGCAGGCGACATGGAAGCCGGAAGGCAAGGAGGTCGCGGCCGCGCTCATCGACCAGGACGAGTTCACGAAGCTCATGAAGATCGACGACTGGAACGACGTCGTGATCATCGCCCAGGGAAACCACATCCGGCACTACCTCAACGGCCGGCTGATCCTCGACTTCACCGACGAGCACCCGGGCGCCCTGGCGCAGGGCGTGCTCGCCCTCCAGCTCCACGCCGGCAAGCCGATGTGGGCGGAATACAAGGACGTCCGGCTGAAGCGGCTGTAGGACAGGCGGACAGGCTGGACGCCTGTCCTATGCCGTACGTTCAGATCAGCGGGCGGCGAGCAGCTCCTTCAGCCGGGCCATCGGTGTGCGGCCGACAGGAAGCGGCCTGTCGAGTCCGGCGAACAGCACGAGCATCTGATCGCGTGACTGCCACTGTGTCGACCGGATCTTGGCGAGCTGCACGAACAGCGAGCGGCTGATCCGCGGAAAATCCTCCGCCGGCAGGAGCGCCTCCCACTCGGTCATTGTGCGGCGCATGATCACGGGTTCCTCGCCGGCGACTTGCACGCGGGTGTAGTTTTGCACCGCCTCTATCCAGAGGACGTCGGCGTAGGGCACGATGCGGGAGCGGCCGCGGCTGAGGGTGAGCTCCACGGCCTGGTCGTGATCCACGCCGGCTTCGCCCGCCCGCGCCTGGGGGGCAGGCTCCGGCTCGCCGTCCACCGCGAACAACTGCTCGAGCCGCTCGACCGTGATCAGGAGACGGTCGCGGTCGAACGGCTTGAGCACGTAGTCGACGGCACCCGCGCGGAAGGCGTCGACCGCATAGTTTTCGCGGGCGGTCACGAACACCACCTTCGTGCCCTTCGGAACGCTGCCGAGGAGGTCCACGCCGAGCCGGCCCGGCATGGTGATGTCGAGAAACACCACGTCGGGCACCCGGCCGCGAAGAAACCGCTCTGCCTCATCCACGCTGCCGGCGCGGCCGATCACGTCGATCTTCTCGAAGCCTTCGAGCAGTTCGGCCAGCCGTTCGAGGGCCTTTGGTTCGTCATCCACGAGGAGGGCGGTGATCATCGGGCTGTCTTCACATTGGCTGGCGTGGCTTCGAGCTTCGGCGACGCCGGGGAGGGCGCCGCATATTGTGCGGTGAGCGGGATCGTGAGCAGGGCCCGCACCCAGCCGTCGCTTTCTCCGGTGGTGAGCGTGGCGGCGGGCCCGCCGTGAATCAGGAGGCGGCGGCGGAGGGCTTGGAGGCCCGTTCCAGTGGAAATGGCGCTGCCGGGGGCGGCCCAACGGCCGGTGTTGGCCACCTCCACGAACAGCCGATCGGCCTCCCGCCAGGCATGGATTCTCACGTCGAGATTCTTGCCGTCTGCGGAGCCGTATTTGAGCGCATTTTCGACGAGCGGCTGAACCATCATCGGCAGCACCGGAATGCGGCGGATATCGGCATCGCAATCGATCCTGCAGGAGAGCCGGTCGCCGAACCGATACGACTGGATCGTCAGGTATTCCTCGAGCGCATCGATCTCCCGGCCGAGCGGCTCGAGCGATTCGGATTGGCGAAGCAGAAACCGCAGGTAGGTGGCGAGCGAATGGGTGACCGTCTCGATCGCGTCGGGATCGTGCTTACAGGCCAGGATCGTGTTCAGTGCATTGAAGAGAAAATGCGGGCTGATTTGCGCCTGAAGCAGCTTGAGCTCGTTGCGGGAGGCGAGCGATTCCGCCTCGAAGGTTCGCAGCTCGTGCCGCTGTCCCTCGCGCACGAGCTGGAAGCCAAAGTAGAGCGCCGACCAGATGGCCAGCGTCGCGGTGTTGATCACGAGCCGCGCCGCCAGCCCGAGCCTCGCCGACGAGTCGCTGCCGATCGTTTCGGCGGCGGCGAGCACGAGCGTGAGCAGCACGCCGCCGGCAACCGGCCCGCCGACCATCAGGCCGGCCTGCGAGATTCCCAGGCGCCGCCGGAGGTCGTCTTGCTTTGAAAGCCAGCGCAGCAGCGAGGAAATCACGAATCCCGGCAGCGCGCGGCAGCCCACGAACCAGACCGGATCGGGAAGCGTCGGCGCGAGCGCCTTGACCACGATCAGGCCGGCGCCGAACACGGCCACCCAGAAGGCCACGTGGGCCACCCAGAACAGGTGGTTGCGGCCGGCCGTGAGGATCCACGCAGGAAGTGGCATGACGCGGGCGGAAGGGAGATGCGGGCTGGAGTGATCAATCCGATGCGATCGAACGGCGCCGATCAATCGGCTCGGAAATTACGGTGTGTTGACACACCCTACCATGGGTTTTAGATTCCGGGGCTCCGCCGTGTGGCGTGCCCTCGATGGGCGAAGCCGAAACGGCCTGTTTTTCAGGAGTTTGTAAACGTGGCCGGTCCGACCCAGGAAATCATCCGCATCCGCATGGAGGCCTACGACCACGCCGTGCTCGACCAG
>CAZDTC010000281.1:0-3778 GCA_964508125.1 uncultured Candidatus Kuenenia sp. | reverse complement strand
GCGTCTCGGCGGCCCGCTTGCCTTCGTCGTAGCAGGCCCGCGGACCGATCGGGTTGACCGCACCGCGGTAGCTCTCCGGCTGCGGGTGCACCTCCGGATCGCCGTAGACCTCGCTCGTGGAGGCCTGCAACACCTTCGCGCGGCAGCGCTTCGCCATGCCGAGCATGTTGATCGCCCCCATCACGCTCGTCTTCATCGTCTTGATGGGGTTGAATTGATAGTGGCCGGGGGCGGCCGGGCAGGCGAAGTTGTAGATCTCGTCGACCTCGAGCCAGAGCGGGTGGATCACGTCGTGCCGGAGGAGCTCGAAGTTGCCGCAGCCGAGCAGGTGCGACACGTTCGACTTTTGGCTCGTGAAGAAGTTGTCGACGCAGACGACGTCGTGCCCGGCTTCCACGAGCCGCTCGCAGAGATGGCTGCCGAGGAAGCCGGCGCCACCGGTGACGAGAATCCGTTTGATCGAGGGCATGGATGGGTGTTCCGAAAGCTCAAGCCGGCTGCCCCGGCGACTTTCCGGGGCCTTATCTGAATGGTAGTGTACCGCGATGCCGGATGAAATCAGCCGTCGCCAGGCGCTTCAGTCGGCCGCACTCGCCGCGGCCACCGCCGCCACCGTCCGCACCGCTCCAGGAGCCCCTGCCATGCCGCTCAAGGGAAACATCAACCACTCGATCGTCTACTGGTGCTTCAACATCGCCGGCGACAAGTGGGACATCGAGAAGCTGTGTCAGGTGGCCAAGGGGCTGGGCGTGAACTCGATCGAGCTCACCGATCCGGACGTGTGGCCCACGCTCGCCAAGCACGGTATGACGAGCGCGATCGCGATGAACGGCATGCCGGGAGCACCCTTCATGCGGGGCCTCAACAACCCCCGCTACCAGGAGGAGGTGATCACGCGGACGACCGAGCGGATCGAGGCCTGCGCCGCCAACAAGATCCCGGCCGTGATCGCGTTCACCGGCTACAAGTGGCACGACGCCGAGGATCCAAAGAGCGGCGAGATCTCGCCCGAGGAGGGGGCCGACAACTGCGTGAAGGGCCTCAAGCAGCTCGCGCCCCTCGCCGAGAAAAAGGGCGTGACGATCTGCATCGAGCACCTGAACACGCGCGACGGCACGCACCCGATGAAAGGCCACCCCGGCTACCAGGGCGACGACATCGACTACGTGGCAAACATCGTGCGCCGCGTCGGCTCGCCCCGCGTGAAGCTGCTCTTCGATCTGTATCACGTGCAGATCATGAACGGCGACCTGATCCGCCGGCTCGAGGAGTGCAAGGATGTGATCGGGCACATCCACACGGCCGGCAATCCCGGTCGCGGCGAGCTCGACGACAATCAGGAGATCTCATTTCCGGCGACGATGCGCAAGCTCGTGTCGCTCGGCTACAAGGGCTACGTGGGGCACGAGTTCATCCCCACCCGCGACCCGCTCGCCGGCCTCCAGCAGGCGGTGAGTTTGTGTGATGTGTGAGGGCCTCGTGGGGCAACCGTCCCGGTTGCCAGAAGAAAAAAGTCAACTCTCGGCACGCGGGACGCTTGCCCCACTAGCCGGCCAGCACGACCCTGACGTCCGCCACGTTTGTGCCCGTGGGCCCCGTGCGGATGAGGCCGCCTGATGCGGCCAGCACCGGATAAGCGTCGCACCTGGTAAGTGCCGCCGTGAGCGCGACCGCGTCGATCCCTCCGGCCACCTCCGCATCGACCACGCCGCCGGCTGCGTCGGTCGGGCCGTCTTCGCCGTCGGTGCCCACGCTGGCTACGAGCAGGCCCGCCGGCCACTCCTTTGCCCTCGCCCGCGCCTCCTCAAGCGCTGCGAGCGCCGTCTGCTGGTTGCGACCGCCCAGGCCGTGATCCTGCGGCACGCGCACCACCGCCTCCCCGCCGGCGATCATCGCCCGGGGGCGGCCGTCGCGAGATGCTTCATGAAGCCGTTCGAGGCCGCGGAGCGCGAGCCGCCGACCCACCTCCTCCGCCGGCTCGCCATCGACGGCCGCATCGATCGCCACCTCGTAGCCGAGATCCCATGCAGCCGCAGCCGCGGCCTCGACGGCCGTCGCGTTGCTGCCCACGATCACGTGCTCGACGCGGCAGCCGCGCGGCGTTGTCCACGCGCCCGCCACGGCCGAAGAATCGTGGCAGGGCCCAGACGCGATCACGGCGAGGTCGCTCGAGATCACGTCGGACAGCACGAGCGCAACGAGCCTTCCTGCCCTGCACGCCCGCGCGAGCCCGCCCCCTTTCACCAGGCTCATCTCCCGCCGGATCGCGTTGAGCGTGGCGATGTCGGCCCCCGCCTCTGAGAGCCGCTTCGTGGCTGCGATTTTTTCCTCGAGCGAGATGCCCTCGCGCGGTGCGGCGAGGAGCGCCGAGCCGCCGCCCGTGATCACAGCGAGCACGAGGTCGCGGGACCCGAGTCCGGCGACGAGGTCGAGCATTTCGCGCGTGGCGGCGACGACCTCGGGCGTGGGGAGATTTACGCCCTGCGGCCGTGTCTCGCGGACCTCGACCCGCCCCAGGCTGCGGCCGCACCCCGCCGGCACGCTCACGAGGCCCTGCACATCGTGCGCGGCAAGGAGATCGGGCCCGAACGCCGCGACGACCCCCGCCGCGAGGCCCGCGGCCGCCTTGCCGCCGCCCACGACGACCACCCGCTCCGCAGCGGCGACGGCCGCGCGCAGGGCGGCTGCCTGCCCGGCCACGAGCCGCTCCGGCTCGACTGCGCGGATCGCCGCCGACCAGATCGCCTCGGCATCCTCCCGCAGCCGCGCCATCACTCCTCCGAAAAAGGCGGGCCCTGCTGCGGGAAATTTTTGGGATCAAACCGCGAGAGATCGATGCCACCCTGCGACTCCTCTTCGAGAAGCTTCACGCGCATCTCGAGCCGCTCGAGCCGCCGGGCGAGGAGCGCCGGGCTCTCGGCCGAGGGCGCGAGGGGCAGCGGCCGCGGCACGAGCGGATAGCCGAGCTGCCGCTGCAGGGCCGCGAAGAAAAAGAGCGGATCCTTGCCACGGTTGGCCCGGGCGATCCTCCCTTCCTTCTCACCAAACAGGATCACGCGGTCGGGCCCGGTGTCGGCACGGCCGCTCACGAGCGCGTCGCGCTTCTCGATCCGCCAATACTCGGGGCTCCGCACGTACACGAGATCGGCGAGGTCGACGAGCCCCACTTGCCGGCCCACCGTCGCGATCCATGCTTTCCATTCGGTGTCAAACATTCCATCGTCGGCGACGGCGGCGAGACCCTGTGCGTAGTCGAGCCGGTTGCGCGACAAACACTCGAAGCGATAGAAGAACAGTCCCTGCGGCGTCGCCTGCTCGGCGCGGTAGGCCGCCTCGCGCTCGAGGATTGCCAGCGCCGTGCGCATGTCGAATCGGCCCCCCTCCACCTCGGCCTGCCGCATGATGAACGTCTGAAACGCGGAGAAATAATGCGGCAGCCGCGACATCGCCGTGGAGAGCGTGCCCACGAGCTTGAGCTCGCCCACGAGGTAGTCGATCGCGAGCGGCAGCTTCGACGTCGCGAGCACCTCCTGGCCGATCGAGGCGAGGGCCTCCTGGGCGGCGACGCCGGCGGTGATCCGCTCGGCGAGCACCCGGAACAGGTAGGCCTGTTCGATGTATTCCTCACGGTCGAGCATGGGATGGAAGCTGATTTGTGGCGGATTGAAGGGGCTGGCCGCTGGGCGACCCCGGAACCATCCTATAATTGTTCGTGACCATGCCCCACCGCTTCTCCACGATCGAGGCCGCCGTCGCCGCCATCCGCCGCGGCGAGATG
>CAZDTC010000280.1:0-3783 GCA_964508125.1 uncultured Candidatus Kuenenia sp. | reverse complement strand
ATTGCCGAAGGCGGGCTCGCCAAACACGCGCACGCGGCCGAGCGTGGGCCGCAACTGGCCCGTGACGAGGCCGAGAAACGTCGTCTTGCCCGCGCCGTTGGGCCCGAGCAGGCCGTGCGCCCCGGCGGCGAGATCGATCGTCACGTCGTTGACGCCGATCACCGATCCATACAGTTTCGTGACGTGCTCGAGCGCGATCATGCGTCAGGCCCTCATGGGCGCGGCGACGCGCCATGCCAGCACGCCACACGACGCCAGCGAGATCGCCACGAGCGCGGCCACCGACGGCACCACGGCCTCGGGCCGCCGCTCCACCCCGAAGATCGCGGCCTGCACCGCGCCCACGGCGTGATACGGCGACACCCACGCCCAGCGGTCGAGCCCGCCATCGAGCCCCGCGGCCCGCGCGAGCCAGCGGCCACGGCGCGGGGGCGGCGCCGGCGGATTGGCGGCCGTCGCGGCGGCCACGCCACGATCTTCCACCGCCGCGACCATGTCGGCCGTGGTGAGCGCCGAATGGGCGATCCAGCAGGCGGCCCACGTGGCAAACCACGCGAAGCTCGCGATCCGGCTCTCGGCCGTGAGCGATGAGAAGGCGAGCGCGAGGAGCACCGTGGGCACGGCGAGCACCACGCTCGCGGCGATCGCCCGCAGCGGCAGGTCCCATGTCTCGGCCGCCACGAGGATGCTCGGGCTCACGAGCACGCCCGCCAGCCACAGCGCCGTCGCGGGCAGCACCGTGATCACCGCCACGATCGCGGCGAGCGTGGCGAGCTTGCCGAGGATGTATTCGGTGCGGCCGACGGGCCGCGTGAAATACACGAGCCAGGCCTTCGCGCGCAGGTCGCCCGAGATCAGCGCGGGCGCCACGAGGCCGATCACCACCGCGAGCAACACGGCCTGCGGAGCCCGCATGAAGGCGAGCAGGAGCCGCGTCCACACGAGCTTTCGCGTCGCGACGACGCGCTCGGCCTCGCTCATGCCCGGAACCGCCGCCGTGCGGCCGAGCGTGTCGGCGAGCACGGTGCCGAGGATGCCCACGCCGTCGAGGTTGCCGCCGCGGCCGGCCCGCTCGGCCAGCGACGTGAGCCGCCCCTCCTCCACGGCCTGCTCGAACGCGAAGAAGCTCGCCGCGAAAAAGAGCGCCGGGCTCCACGCCAGCAGCATCGCCCGCCGCAGCCAGCGGCTCTTCCAGGCGAGTCGGATCCCGGTGGCCGCGATCACGCCGATCGCAGCCCGCGTCGGCAGGAGCCGCCCCTGCCACGATCGATACCCGACCTCATGCAGCGGCATGCGGCGCCTCCGCGATCGCCTCGAGGAACACGTCTTCGAACCGCCGCCGGGCCGGCTCGAGCGACCGCACGGCAAGGCCCGTGTCGCGCACCGCCTGCCAGATGACGGCGGCGACGGCGGAATCGCGGGCGGTGACGAGCAGCGTCGTCGGCCCCGCGATTGCAGCGTCGACACCGCGGGCGCGGAGCAGGCCGGCACAGGCCTCGAGCCGCCCCTCCGCCTCGAGCGCGAGCTGCGGCACGGGCGGCTGCGTGAGGTCGGGGATCGCGCCTTCGAGCCGCACGCGGCCGCCGGCCAGCACGATCACGCGGTCGCAGATCGCCTGCACGTCGCGCAGCACGTGCGTCGACACGAGCACCGTCTTGCCGTGGTCGCGGGCGAGCGTCGTCAGCCGGCCGAGCATCGCCTGCCGCTCCAGCGGATCGAGGCCGTTGGTCGGCTCGTCGAGGATCACGAGCGGCGGATCGTGGACGATCGCCGCCGCAAACGCCACCTTCTGCCGCATGCCGACGGAGAGCGTCTCGATCGCGCGATACCGCTCCTGGCCCGCGTCGCACCAGTCGAGCACCTCGTGGGCCCGCCGCAGGGCCTCGGTGCCCGGCAGCCCGGAGAGCCTGGCCGCATACCGCACCATCTCCACGGCCGCGAGCCCGGGCACGGTGCACTCATCCTCGGGCACCACGCCCACGAGCCGGCGGACCTGGCGCGGATCCCGGGCCGGGTCGATGCCGAACACGCGGGCCGATCCGTCCGCCAACCGCACGAGGCCGAGAATCGCACGCACGAGCGTGCTCTTGCCCGCACCGTTTGGCCCGACGAGCCCGGTGATGCCGGGCGGCACCGTGCAACTCACGCCCCCGAGCACCGTTCGCCGTCCATACCGCTTCACCACCCCGTCGAGCCGCACGGGCAGGTCGCTCGCCGCGGCGCTGGACGGGGCGTGGCTCATGCGCTGCGCCCCGACGACAGGCGGGCGGCGAGCGTGAGTGCCGCGTGAAAACTCTCCGGGCTGGCGCGGCCCGTGCCGGCGAGGTCGAACGCCGTGCCGTGGTCGGGCGAGGTGCGGATGAAGGGCAGGCCGAGCGTGACGTTTACCGCGCGGTCGAAGGCCACCGTCTTGATCGGGATCAGGGCCTGGTCGTGATACATGGCGATCACGGCGTCGAACCGGCGCCACGAGGGCGGATGGAAGAGCGTGTCGGCCGACAGCGGGCCCGCGGCGGCGATGCCCTCGGCCTCGAGCCGCCGCACCGCCGGGGCGATGATCTCGATCTCCTCGCGGCCGATCGCGCCGCCCTCGCCGGCATGAGGATTGAGCCCCGTGAAGGCGATCCTGGGAGCGGCGATCCGAAACCAGCGCGCGAGGTCGCCGGCCACGACCCGGCCCGTCTCGACGAGGAGATCGGTCGTGAGCAGGCTTGGCACCGTGCGGAGCGGCACGTGCACCGTGGCGGGCACGGCTCGCAGATCGCCGTCGGCGAGCATCATCACGGCGCGCGGCACCGCGCCATCGCGGGCGGCGAGCGTGGCGAGAAATTCCGTGTGGCCGGGAAACTTAAAGCCCGCTCCATAGAGCAGCCCCTTGTTGATCGGCGCAGTGACGACCGCGGCCGTGCGGCCGGCGAGCGTGTCGGCCACCGCGCGGCGGATCGCCTCGATCACCACCGGCGCGGTCTCGGGCACAGCATCGCCCGGCCGATCGGCAACGGAACCACCGGCGGGCACGACGACGAGCGTGCCAGGCGCCGCCGACGCCGCCGCCTCGGGCGTGCCCGCCACGACCTCGACCGCGATGCCGACCCGCCGGGCCCGGGCCGCGAAGAGCGCAGGATCGCCATAGGCCACGAAGGGTGGCAAGCCGAGATCCGCGCGGCGCGCGGCCGCCTGGATGATCAGGTCGGGCCCGATCCCCGCCGGCTCCCCCATGCTCACAGCCAGAATCCGCTGATCCATCGCTACGCCATACTCCACAAAAAGCAAAAAGGTGCCAGCCACCAAATTTGGACAAAGTGGGTAAAGGCCACGGAGGGCTCTGTCCACGGACGGCTAGATTACCTGGATTTGGTGGCTGGCACCTTTTTCGCGGTATGCTCCGGCCCCTCCAGGAATCTCCGATGATCCTCGACACCCTGCCCCAGTGGCGGCGCTATGCCCCTCTGAATCCGCGCTTCGTCAAGGCGTTTGCATTTCTCGAGCAGGTGACGGCGGCCGTCGACGACGGCCGCCACGAGATCGACGGCGACGCCGTGTTTGCGCTCGTGCAGCGTTATGACACTCGGCCGGTGGCCGGCCAGCCCGAAGCCCACCGCCGCTATGTCGACATCCAATTCATCGTCGCGGGCCGCGAGGTGATCCAGTGGGCGCCGCTCGCGTCGCTCTCGGAGGTGACGAAGCCCTACGACGACACGAAAGATGCGGGGTTTTTTGCCTCGGGAGACGCAATGGTGCCGGTGCGGGTCGCCGCCGGTCAGTTTGCGATCCTGTTTCCCG
>CAZDTC010000279.1:0-3785 GCA_964508125.1 uncultured Candidatus Kuenenia sp. | reverse complement strand
CCGCGAACTGCTTGCCGAGGCCGAGCGGATCGATGATCGTGAACCGGCTCTGGCCCGCGGGAATGCCGCTGGCGATCCGGAGCATGAGCGCCTGCATCATCTCCGAGGCGATCTCCTTCTGGTCCGCCGTCGTCTTCACCAGCAGCGACGCCTGCTTCGGGAAGGGCACGAGGGCCGGCTGCGTCCATTCCGTCGGGCCGAAGGCATTGAGATCGGGCCGGGATGAGACGCCTCCCGGCACCTTTTCCAGCGAGAGTGGCTGGATGCCGAACCGGAGTCCGGGCGGCGTCTCCACCGGGAGCGGCACGGAGTCGTCGGCCAGGTCGTTCCAGCTGCGGAAGGCTGCGGCATCGATGCTGTTCGCCTCGTCGTACACCGCCGCCGTCGACGTGCGCGCCTCGCGCCAGCGGTCGGTCATCTCCTGCCAGCGGGTGTCGTGGCGGGCGTCGGCCGCCGCCAGACGCTCGTCGCGGGCTCGCTCGAGCCGCTCCACGTCTTCGCGGCACGAGGTCTCGAGCGCGGCGAGACGGGGTGGATACTTTTTGTCGGCGGCCTCCTTGTTGGCATCGCGCTTGCGGGCGATCTCCGCGACCTTGGCACGGTACTTCGTCTCGAGGTCGGCCGACTGCTTGTCCTTCGTGGCCACGAGCCCGGAAAGCTTTGCTTGGAGGGTCGCCTGACGCTCGGCCAATTCGCGTTTGAATCGCTCCTCGAGCGCGCGGGCCTGCTCATCTCGCCGCGCGGTGATGAATCCCGCCGCCGCGGTGTGGAACGTGCGCGCACGGGCGATGTCGTCGGCCAGCCGCGCCCGCAGTTCCTCGGCCTGCGTGCGGGCCTGGCGTCGCAACCGGCCCAGCAGCCACCAGGCGAGCGCGATTCCGAGCGCCGCCACGCCGGCGGCCGCGCCGCCGGCGACGCCGAGCTTCAGGGGCATCCCGCCGGGTACGGTCAGGAACGCGGCTCCTGCGGCTGCCAGCGCGAGTACGGTCGGCACGATGATCGCCGCCGCCACCGTGCCGCTTGAGAACGCGGTTTTGGCCGCCTTCAGCCCACAGAGCGCCTGGGCCTGCTCCACGATCGCCGCCCGCAATGCCTCGAGCCCGGCGAGCACCTCGGCGCCGGAGGGCGGTGCGTCCGCCGCTGGCGGTTCGCTCGGGGCGGGAGGCGGCGTGATCCGCCAACCAGCCAGGGCAGCGAGCGTGTTCGTGTCGGCCTCGTCGAGTTGGGAGATCGTCTTCGAGAGTTCCTTCTCCGACTTGGCGTAGAGGCGGAGGGGATCCTTGCGCTTCTCCTTGCAGATCTCGCGGAACGACGCGTCTTCGTATTGGTCGTCTTCCTTGAGCTGCTTTTCCTGAGCCGCGAACGTGCGCAGGATCGTGGTCGCATACGACTTTCGCTGTTCGTCGAGCTTTTTCTGCTCGGCAGCCGCCTGGGCGGCCACCTGCTGCAGCACCGTGGCATACTCGCGCTTCGCGGCTTCGATGTCGCGGGCATACTTCTGCCTCGTGGCGGTGAGCTGCTGCTCGGCCTGGGTGCGGGCGGCTTCGCGCTCGGCTGTGTGCTCCGCCGTGATCTCGTTCTCGAGCTTGGCGCGGGCGGCCGCCTCACGGCGGAGGATCTGCATCTGCAACCGGAGAAGGTCGCGATCGTAGGGCGTCGCGGGAACGGGGTCGGCGGGTGCGTCAGCCATCGAATCCATCGCTCACATCGCGCTCGGCCCGGGCGAGCACCTCGGCCAGCCTGCCCACCGCCTCGAGGGTCATCTTCACGTCGGGGAGGAGGGGCTCGACGTGCTCCTTGTGGAAGGCCTTGCTCGTGGCGTCGTTCCACGTCTCCTTGGCCGTCTCCCATTTGAGGTCGAGTTGTTTGAGCGACAGCGCCATCTTCGCCGCACCGCTGGAGAGGTCGAAGTGCTTCATGGGGCCTCTCCCGCCGGGGTCGGCGTGTTTCCGGCCGCCGCTGCCGCCTCGGGGGAAGGCGCCGCCGGCGAGGCCTCGTCGGCCTGCCGCGCGACCGAGGCCGCCCCACCGCCGGTGGAGTCACCGGCACCGGCAGGCTGCGGGGACGACATCTGGCCGTAGGCCTCGAGCGAGCGGAGCATCCTCTCGACGCGGGCGATCGCCCTGGGGCAGTCGACGTCGATCACCTCGCGGAAGTGGACGAGCCGCACGCACGTCTCGCGAAACTGCTGGAGCACGACGGGCGTCCAGCGTCGCACCGCCTCCGCCTTGCGCTCGGCGTTGGCGAGCTTGGCCCGGGCTTTCTCCAGGGCCTTCTTTTCCTCCGCACACGAGGGCTGGTTGTCGCCCACCTTTTTGAAGGCCCGACAGTGCTCGAGATCCTTGATCGCCTGGTTGACCATGTCACCGCACCGGCGCACCTCCGCCTTCCAGTAGGCTGCGCGGTCGACCGTGATGTAGTCGACCGCCTTGCGGCCCTCGAGCTCGATTTCATCGAGGGCGCCGCCCGTCTCGTGCGCGTACGAGGCGAGGGCCGCCTTGACGAAGGCGAGCGTGTCGAGCGATTTGACATCGGCTTGGGTGGACATCGAGATGCGGCTCAGCGCTGATCCTGGTATTCCTCGACCCGCTCCGCCTTGCGGATCAGGTAGGGGACGTATTCGCCGGTCGATTCGACGAACCGCCCGAACGTGTTGAGTTGCTGCGCGAACTCTTCCTCGAACTTCTTGTGCTCCTGGTCGCGCCAGGTGGCCCCGAGGGCGGCCAGCTGCCGCTGCACGGTCTGCATCTGCGTCATCACCTCGTTGCTGAAGTGCCGCAGCCGCTGCGCGAACCGGCGCAATTCCTGCGGATCGACGATCGCCTGTCCCATGGTGCTTTCTCCCCGCGCGGGTGAAAATCGAATCCGGTCGCCACGCTTCTATCGTATCGCGGATGCGCGGGCATTGGACAGCCGGCGATCCGCTGCCGCGGCTGGGAAAGCGGCTCCAGGCAGCGTAGACTCCGCGAGACCACCGTTTTTCGAGGAACCCGCCCATGCAGCCGCAGCGCCCCGGAGCAACCGGCCCGTCCGACGAGGTGTCGCTCGAGCCCTCGAAGGGCTGGCACGTGACCCATTCGTTTTACACCTTCGACCGCGGCCGGGTCGCGATGCTCGACGCGGCCGAACTCGCCGACGGGATGCGGCAGTTTGCCGCCGTGCTCGATCCCGCCGGCCCGCAGGCCCCGCGGCGGCTCCAAGCCTGGATCGTGCCTGGGCACAAGGCCGACTTCGGCATCGTGGCGATGGACCCGGGGCCGCTCGTCGTCGACGACGTGCACCAGCGGCTCCTCTCCGGGCCCTTCGGGAAGGCGCTCGTGCCCACCTATTCCTTCGTCGGGCTCACCGAGGTGAGCGAATATGTGCCCACGGTCGAGCAATACGCCAAGCGGCTCGTCGAGGAAGGTGAGGTGGCCGACAGCCCCACCTACAAGGCAAAGGTGCAGGGCTACGCTGCTCGCGAGGATGGGATGCGCAAGGCACGGATCGAGCCCGACCTGCCCCCGTGGCCCAACGCCTGCTTCTATCCCATGAACAAGAAGCGGGAGGTGGGGGAAAACTGGTTTGCGCTGCCGTTCGAGGAACGCAGCCGGCTGATGGCGGAACATGGCCGCACGGGGATGTCGTTTGGCGGCCGCGTGTCGCAGTTGATCACCGTGAGCGTCGGGCTCGACGACTGGGAGTGGGGCGTGACGCTCTGGGCCCGAAGGCCCGATTTCCTCAAGGAGATCGTCTACACGATGCGGTTCGACGAGGCCAGCGCCCGCTACGCCGAGTTTGGCCCG
>CAZDTC010000278.1:0-3794 GCA_964508125.1 uncultured Candidatus Kuenenia sp. | reverse complement strand
GGTCACGGCGGGCGGCGCAGGCCGCGAAGATCTTGGCCGTCATCTCCTGCGGCTCGACGAGCTCCTTGCCCGGCAGGTGGCCGCAGCGCTTGGGCCGCCGTTGATCCTCGAGCTGGATCGCCGCCGCCCCCGCCTCTTCGAGTCGACGCACACAGTCCGTCACGGCGTCGGGGCCGCCGAACCCCGTGTCGGCGTCGACGACCAGCGGGATCTCGACCGCCGTGGCGAGGAGCCGCGTCTGGGCCACCAGCTGTTCGAGCGTGAGGATGCCGATGTCGGGCACGCCGAGAATCCCGGCGGAGAACGCGGCGCCGGAGAGATAGATCGCCCCGAATCCCTCGCGCTCGATGAGCTTGGCGGCAAGCGCCAGCGGCGCGCCGGGGATCGCGAACGTGCCCTCGGTCGCGAGCCGACGCAGCGCGGCGCCGCGGGAGCGAAAGGCGGAATCGGACGCGGCGTGCATCGGTGGTATCCTGCTTGGCGTTGGAGGCCGAAAGGCTGGGATTCGTTATAGGTGCGGCACATGGCGGGCGAAAGCGAGACGGGCGCACGAGCCACCCCGACGGGCCTTTTGCTCGGGGAGACCGTGATCGTCGCGCTTGTGTTCGCGGCCGCCGCAGCATGGCCCACGCCCGATGTCAACGAGGCCGTGTATCTCACGAAGGCCCGGCATGCGGCCAACCCGGCCTGGGCCGCCGGCGATTTCTTTCTGGACACGCCCGATGCTCACGGCGTGTTCTATCTGCTCTCGGGCCCGCTCGCGGCGGCCCTGCCGCTCGACCAGGCGGCGTGGGTGGGGCGGATCGCGGGCTGGCTGGCTCTCGCAGTGGGATTCATCTGGGCGATCGCGCCGGTCGTGGCCACGACATGGGGGCGGCTTGCAGCCGCGGCGATCTTCTCGCTCGCCCTGCGGCACACGACGATGGCGGGCGAATGGGTGCTGGGCGGCTGCGAGGCGAAGGTGTTTGCCTGGGCGTTCGTGCTCGGCGGCGTGGGGGAGTGGCTGCGGGGCCGGTTTGCCACGGCCTGGCTTCTGTGCGGCGCCGCGACAGCCTGGCATCCGATCGTGGGAGGCTGGTCGCTGGTGGCGCTCGGCATGGCCTGGGCCATGCAGCCGACGTCGCTGGCCGGGCCGGGTGCCGCGATCCTTCTCGGCGCGGGAATGGCCCTCGCGGCGGCAGGTGTCGGGCCGGCGCTCTCGCTCACGGCCGGCGCCGACCCAGCCGTGCGCGCGGCGGCCGCGAAGATCTACGTCGTCGAGCGACTGCACCACCACCTCTTGCTGCGCACCTTCTCCGAGGCGTTTATCGCCCGCCACGTGCTCGCGGTGCTCGGCTGGTGGCTGGTGAGCCGGGCGCTCGTGCCGACCCCGGCCCGGGCTCGGCTGACGGCGTTTACGCTCGGATCGCTCGCCATCTCGCTGGCGGGCGTGGTCGTGTCGCTTGCCGAGCCACTCGCCCCCGCCACCGTGCTCGGGCTGTTGCGGTTCTACTGGTTTCGCCTGGCCGACGTGGTCGTGCCGCTGGCGCTCGCGGCGGCGACCGCGGGCCTGCTCGAGGATGTGGCCGCCTGCCGTCGGACGCTCGGCATCTCGCCGGCGGTCGTGCGCATCGGCGCCGGGCTTTTGCTGTTGCTCGACGTGGCCGCACAGTCGGCCCACTGGCCGCGGGGCATGGGAGCATCGGTCGCGTGCCGGGCTGACGCGAAGGTGGACGCGGCCGGCTGGGCCGACGTCTGCACCTGGATCAGGGACAACGTTCCTCCCGACGCCTGTTTCCTCACGCCGCGCGGGTCAGCCTCGTTCACCTGGCGCACCGACCGGCGCGAGGTGGTGTCGTGGAAGAACAGCCCGCAGGACGCGCAATCGCTGGTCGAGTGGCGCGCGCGAATCGTCGACTGCTTCTCGCCGGGCGGCAAACTCGCCGACATGGAGCGGTCGACCGCAGCGCTGGGGCCCGAGCGGGTGCGGCTCGCGGCGGAGCGATACGGTGCCGACCACATGATCGTGCCGCTCGACACCCCGCGGCTCGCAGAGATGCCAGGCGAGCGGATTCATGCCAACGGAGCCTACGCCATATACCGGCTTGCACCACGTGGGGCGACCGTCCCGGTCGCCAGTCCGATGCGCGAGCCGCCTGCCCCGCGAGTACCCGATCCACCAGAGCGATGATGAAACCCTCCGCCCGACCTCCGATCCGCGGCGTCGCCTTCGATCTCGACGGCCTGCTCGTCAACACCGAAGACCTCTACCAGGACGTGGGCACGGAGCTCCTCCGCCGGCGCGGCCGCACGTTCGAGCCCGAATTGCTCGATCGGATGATGGGCCGGCCGCAGCAGGTGTCCCTGCAGATCATGATCGACTGGCACGGCCTCACCGACACGATCGAGGCGCTCGCCCGCGAAACGGGCGAGATTTTTTTCAGCCTGCTCGACACGCGGCTCGAGCCGATGCCGGGGGCGGTGGCCCTCGTCGAGTCGCTCGCCCGGCGCGGCCTGCCTCGCGGCGTGGCGACGAGCAGCGGCCCCGACTTCGCCCACGACGTGCTCTCCCGCGTGGGGCTCCGCGACCGCTTCGGATTCGTGCTCACGAGCGCCGACGTGACGCAGGGCAAGCCGCATCCGGAGATCTACGAACGCGCGGCAGTAAGACTGGGCGTCGTCCCGTCTGACATGCTCGTGTTCGAGGACTCGGAGAACGGCTGCCGCGCGGCCGTGGCGGCCGGGGCGCTCGTGGTGGCGGTGCCAGGCGCCCAAAGCCGCCGGCACGACTTCACGGGGGCACGATTCGTCGCCGAATCGCTCGCCGATCCGCGGATCGGAGCGTTGCTCTCCACGTAGGCGACGTGGGGCGAGCGTCTCGCTTGCCGAGAGTTGAGGCCGCATTGGCGACCGGGACGGTCGCCCCACGAGGATCAGAGTCCGACGCCCAGGCGGTCGGCCTGGATCCGCAGCACCTCACGGTTTGGTGAGTCATTTCACTGATGGTGTGCGCGATTACCCGTTTTTGTGAAACGAGTCCGGCTCCACCCCTCGATTAGAGTGGTGAACGCAATCAGGGGCTTTTCTCGAGAGAAAGTGCTGAAATCGGACATTTTTTATGGCGGCAAGCTTCTGGCATCAGTTTTGCCCTGCGTGTGGCGGTTCGTTCGTGAAATCGGGGCATCGTCCCCAACAGCCGCCGCCAGGGAAAAGTGCCGATGCCTCTCAATGCTTTCCGGATCGCCCGTCACTTCGTTCGCCTGCCCGTCGCCTCTCTGCTCGGCGTCGTCGGGGGCCTCTTCATGAGCGGCGTTGCCAACGCACTCCCGCCGCCCGTCATCACGATCTACGGCACGACGGCGGCGGCCGTGGCCAGCGCGGGCAGCACCTACACCGCCGGCACGATCGCGAGCGGCTCCACGGTGCAGTTTGACGACGGCACCATCATCAGCGGTTCGAGCCCGATCACCATCAGTGGCCTGCTCCAGATCAACCAGTCGGCCACCAACAGGCTCATTATTTCGAACACGATCGCCGGCAGCGGCACGCTCTCGCTGATCAACACGAACTCCGGCACGCTCCAGCTCACCGGCACCGGGGCCACCAACAGGCTCATCCCGCTCAACATGACGATCACCTCATCGAACGGCCGCCTGATGGGTCCAGCGGTGGTGTCGGGCACTACTACCACTGAGACCGGCATCTTCCAGCTCGGCTCGAGCGGCACCGGCACGCTGAACGTGGCCGGAGGGATTGTGAGCGGCTCGGCGTGGCAAATCGGCGTCGGCTCGACCGGCGTCGGCACGGTCAATGTG
>CAZDTC010000277.1:0-3821 GCA_964508125.1 uncultured Candidatus Kuenenia sp. | reverse complement strand
TCGAACAACGGCGCGCACCATTGCGCATAGGCGCGCGACGGGGCGAAGCAGACGACGTAGTGCCGGGTCGACAACTGGTCGAAACCCGCCGGCAGCGTCCGCAGGACGTCGGCCCCGAGTTCCCGGGGGGCCGGCGACTCCGCTGGCGACTCGATCGACACGCGTTCGCGGACTTCTGCCGACGGCACCACCTCCAGCCGCTGATCGCGGTGCTCGAGGAGCAGGCTCCCGTCGATCGCCTCGACGACCACCCGCGCGTCGACCACGCGGTCACCGGCCTCTCCGCCGAGCCGCATCCGCTCCCATGCCGGCCCCGCAGCGACGGCCGCACCCATGCACAACACGAGTCCAAGCCACCGCATGCGCCGGCTCCACGACCTGGGGATCAGGACCATGCAAGCAGGTTCGGCGAACCGGGTAAAGTGCAAAACCTGTGCGGGTGCCGAACTGCCCGGGCATCGGGGTCGCACTTGATCTGGCCCCGCTCGATGCCGCCCGGTAGGGTGCGACGCGGTCGTCCCGAAGCCTCTCCACCGGGCCACCCCTCATGAAACACCCGCGCTCCAGTGCCTGTCTTCAACCTCGCTTTCCCTCGGGCCGTCGGCTGCCCGCCGCGCTCGTGCTTGGCTTGCTGATGCAGGGAATCGCGGGATGCTCCGGCTGGCTGCCGTGGACCGCCTCCGACCGGGCGACGAAGAACGCCGAACTCTACGGGCCCACGGCCAACCAGCGGATCAAGTCGCTCGAAGCCGATGCAAAGCTGGCCAAGGCCGAAGGCAGGGATGTCGAGTTCACCAGGGGATTGGCGGAGCAGCTGCTGGGCGAGCACGATGCCCGCGTGCGCTGCGAGATTGTCACCGTCGCCGGCTCGTTCGACACGGCGTCGGCACTGGCGATCTGCAAGGGGGCGATGCAAGATCCCGACGAGCGGGTCCGGGCCCGGGCGTGCGGGGTGTGGCGGCAGCGGGGCGGCAGCGAGGCCGTGCAGCAATTGGCGAACCGCTGCCGCACCGACCGCGAACTCGACGTGCGCCTGCAGGCCATCCGGATGCTCGGAGAACTCGAGGACAAGGCGGCGATTCCCGTGCTCGCCGACGTCCTCGCCGACCCGGATCCGGCCGTGCAATACCGGGCCGTCGCCGCACTCAAGCAGGTCAGCGGCCGGGATCTGGGCAACGACGTGAACGTGTGGCGCGAATGGGCGGCCGATCCTGGCCGTGCCGAATCCTGGTCGATCGCCGAAACCTGGCGGAAGCTGTTCTGACCGGGCGTCGGGCGAATGCGATCCTCTTTGACCGGCATCAGAGTTTGATCGGCATTCGAGCCCTCCGCTTCCTGGCTGGCAAGCCACGCAGACTGGGTGCCCCGTGGGCTCTGCCGAAACCCTCACGGCCCCCACCGAACGGCCATGTTCCCCGCCGGCAAACGGCCGATACCCCACCGCAGACTCCCGCAAGGCCCGCCGGCGAAACCATTTGTGTTGTTGCACCACGGATCCATCCACGAGGCCGCGAACCAGACGGGTTCGCGCTTGAGACGGGCGTGTCGACGGTCGCCCCGACGCCTCCGGGCCGCCCTCTGGCTGGCGGCCTCGGCGGGCGCCGTGGCGACGGGCCTGTTGATCCCGCCCTCCGACACCGCCTCGATCGCGGCGCCGCCGTCCAGTTCATTTCCCGGCAAGCGACTGTTCGACGCCTTCACCAAAAAGCCCGCCGCGCCGCAGGCATTCATCCCCGCGCCGACGCCGCCGCCACTCGAGGCCGTCGACACCGCCCACGACGGGCGCCCCGAGCGCACCACCTCACGGCCGGCTCCGACGCGCCTTGGCGGCCTTCCCACGAAGTCGCCCCCGTCACCGGCTCGCATCCCCACGTGGGAAGAGACCGTGTCGTTCGCCAAGTCGTTGAAGTCGACGGCCGACCGCGTCACGGCGGCGGCGATGAATCCCACGTACACGCCCGCGGCGAAGCCGCAGCCAACCGCGCCCGCCCGGCCAACGGCATCGGCCCAGCCGAAGATGCCGGCGGCCACGACGCAGCAGCAGGCCGCGGCGAAGGCCGTCCAGAGCCGCCATGGCACCGGCCCTCAACCACCGCAGACTCGGCGCTTCACACGCTTGCGGTCGCTGATCGCCGACACGCTCGCGACCTACCAGCGGCGGCCGCTCAACACGGTCAGCAACACGCCATGGGAGGTGATGCACGGCTTCATCGCCTTCGGCATCCCGACGCAGATCCGGGTCGGCGGCCCGACGGGCAGCCTCGTGAACGCGATCGGCTGGATGAACATGGGCGGCCGCTGTCGCGGACAGGTGATGCTCGCCGCCGTGGGCGATCGCGTGGTGGCCCAAAAGGGGATCGGGGTGCAGGGCCACTCCGCGCAGTATCTCGCGATCCTCGCGCAGTGTCGCGTGGCGTTGAACTCGCCCATCTCGATCCAGTCGAAGTCGTTCACCGTGGCGGATCTCGTGGAGGAGGAGAAGCTCTCCTGCAAGTCGAAGACGGAACTGACGTTCGCCCTCATCGGCCTGGCCCACTACCTCCCCAACGACGCCGCATGGGAGAGCCGCGACGGCAAGACATGGGACCTCGAGAAGCTCGTCGCGGAGGAGATCGAGCAGCCGATCCGCGGGGCTCCGTGCGGCGGCACGCACCGGCTGTTCGGCCTCGCCTACGGCTGCCAGCGACGGCTGCGGGCGACGGGCAAACTCGACGGCCACTATGCCCGGGCCGACAAGTTCGTCCGCGACTACCAAAACTTCACGCTTAAAAAACTGCAAAACCCGGACGGCTCGTTCAGCACGGAGTGGTTCAAGTATCCGGCCGACCGCGATGACGACATCGACCGCAAGGTGCAGACGACGGGCCACATCCTCGAATGGCTGGTCGCCTCGCTCGACCAGCACGACCTCTATCAGCCACGGGTGGTCGCCGCGGTCGAGTTCCTGGCCACGGCCCTCGCCCGTCAGCCGTCGCGCGAGTGGAAGATCGGTCCGATGGGTCATGCCCTGCACGCGCTCACGATCTACCAGGAACGGGCCTGGGGCACCGTGCTGCCGGGCGGCATCGCCGCCTTCCACGGACCGATGAAGGCCGCGCCGGAGCAGGCACAGATGGCGACGAAGCCCGACGGCGCGCCGATTCTTTCCGACAAGTCGCGCCGCCAATGACAGCCGGCTCGTCTGGGGCGGAGCGTTCTTGAACCGATCGAGAACTCTCCGTAGGCTTCCCCCACGGGTCCGGTGAGCGGGCCCTGGACGCTCCCCGCGGCATCACCCGACGCTCGGGCTTTCCGCCGCGCGGGGCATGGGAGTGCCGCATGCCGACGCCCGACCTGTCGCCGCAGCTGGAGCAGTTGCTCGACGCCGGCTCGCGGCTGTGCGAGGCGACCGGCTCCGAAGCGCTCCTGCTCCTCGTCGACCAGCAACTGGACTGGGAGAGGGTGCGTGAGCGTGTCGGCAGCGCGTCGATGCTCGTGGCGGCCGACCAGGAGGATCATCTCGAGGGAGCCGCCGACCACGGCCTCAAGCCGGTGCTCCTCGACGTCGCCGGCCTCCCCGTGCACGAGCGGCTCACGCAGGCGCTCCTCGAGTGCGTCGCCGACGAATTGATCGCCCCTGAGGCGCAGGTGGTGGCCGTCTACAGCGGCTTCGAGGCGGGCACCGCCGACTCGGTGAGCGTGCTTCGGCTCGAGGAGCACCTCGGCCAGCTCACCAGCCGCGACCTGCGAAACCTCGAGACGAAAGTGCCGCTCGAGACCCTCAAGATCGTGGTCGACCTCGCCGTGGAGATCGGCCGCGAGGGCCGCGAGGGGAAGCCCGT
>CAZDTC010000276.1:0-3830 GCA_964508125.1 uncultured Candidatus Kuenenia sp. | reverse complement strand
CTGTACGTGCCGGAGATCGACGCCGCCGGCGACCAGGTGCGTGGCGAAACTGTGGCGGAGCGTGTGGGGGCCGATGTCGGCGGGCACGCCAGCCCGCTCCGCGTGGAATCGCACGATCTCCCAGATCCGCATCCGCGAGAGGCGGTTGCCGCGAGACGAGAGCAGCATCCACTCGGGCTGCGAACCCGCCCGGATGGCGAAGTCGCGGCGGGCGCCGTCGAGCCACTTTTGCAGCACGCTGCGCGCCCGCCGGCCCAGCGGCACGACACGCTCCTTGCCTCCCTTGCCCCGGCAGGTGCAGAAGCCCTCGGCAATGCGGGCGTCGGCGAGCCGCAGCGTCGAGACCTCCGACGCCCGGCAGCCGGTGGCGTAGAGCAACTCGAGCAAAGCCTGGTCGCGGAGACCGGTCGGAGTGGAGGCATCAGGGCTCGCAAGCAGCCGATCCACCTGCTCGGGCGACAACGTCCCGGGAATGTGATCATCGCGACGGGCGGCAGCGATCAGCTCCGCGGGACTTTCCGCGACGACGCCCTCGACCTGGAGGAACGCGTAGAACGTGCGCAGTGTCGCCGCCTGCCGGGCGATGCTCGCGCGGGCGAGCCCCTGCTTTGCGAGGGCCGCGAAATAGTCGCCGAGATCGCGCACACCGAGCCGCTCAGCCCGGCGGCCGCCAAGCCATTCCGCAAACCGCTGGAGGTCGCGCCGGTAGGCGGCCTGCGTGTTGGCGGACAGCCCGC
Source organism: uncultured Candidatus Kuenenia sp. (assembly GCA_964508125.1). GTDB lineage: Bacteria > Planctomycetota > Planctomycetia > Pirellulales > UBA1268 > RGVT01. Next base: position 3,093 of record CAZDTC010000276.1, on the reverse strand, counting down.
GCTCGTTGCGGATCGAATCGAGGAACCGCCCGACGAGCAGGGCCGTCGATTGCGGGCCGACGGGCACCGCCGGTGCGTCAGTGAGCAGGATCCGACGTGTGCGCGGCCGACGTTCCAACAGTGGGAGCCTCCATCTCGCCAGCAGGAGCGGGCGCGGCAGGCGCGGGAACCCTTGGCATTCCCCCGCCTGCCAGGCAGGACGGGGCCATGGATGGCCCGCCCTGCCTGAAACTAGGCGTCGTAGCCGAGGTTCGGGGCCAGCCAGCGCTCGACCTCGTTCACCGGCATGCCCTTCCGCGCCGCGTAGGCCTCGACCTGCTCCCGCGTGATCCGATCCACCGCGAAGTATCGGCTTTCCGGATGGGCGAAGTAGAGCCCGCTCACGCTCGCTGCCGGAAACATCGCGCAACTCTCCGTAAGCGTTATGCCCGCCCCCTTCTCCGCATCCAGCCAGGTGAAGAGTGACCGCTTTTCCGTGTGGTCGGGGCAGGCCGGATAGCCCGGGGCCGGACGGATGCCACGATACTTTTCCTCGATGAGGTCGTCGGGGGAGAGGCTTTCCTCCCGGCCGTAGCCCCACTCCCGGCGGACCTTCGCATGCAGCCACTCCGCGCAGGCCTCGGCCAGCCGGTCGGCGACGGCCTTGGCCATGATCGACGAGTAGTCGTCGTGGTCACGGTCGTACTTGCGGCACAGTTCGTCGCAGCCGTGGCCTGTCGTGCAGGCGAAGGCGCCGAGGTAGTCCTGGCGGCCGCTTTCCACGGGGGCCACGAAGTCGGCGAGGGCATGAAACACGTCCTGGCCCTTGCGTTCCCATTGCTGCCGCAGCGTGTGCGCGCGGCCGAGTTCGGCTGACCGTGATTCGTCGGTAAACAGGATGATGTCGTCACCGGTCGAGTTCGCCGCGAAGAAGCCGTAGGCGGCCTTGGAGACGAGCGCATCGGACCGGATGACCTCGTCGAGCATTCTCATGGCGTCGGCGTGCAGCTTCCGTGCCTCCGTCCCAACGACGGGGTCGTCGAAGATCGCCGGATGCTTTCCCTTGAGCTCCCACGAGATGAAGAACGGCGACCAGTCGATGTAGGGGACGAGGTCGCCGAGCGGAATCTTCTCGAGCGTGCGCACGCCGAGGAACGAGGGCACGTCGATCGGCGCCGTCGCCCAATCGGTGGTCCAGCGCTTCTGGCAGGCCGTGGCGTAGGATACGAGCGTGGTCTCCTGCCGCCGCTTGAAATTCTCCACGTCGCGGGCCTGAGCCTCGCGGGTCGACCGCACGAACTCTTCGCGGGCCGTGGGGCTCAGAAGCTTCTCGACGACGCCCGCGGCCCGCGAGGCGTCGTTCACATGCACCACGGCCCCGGAATACTTGGGCGCGATCTTCACCGCCGTGTGCCGGGCCGACGTCGTGGCCCCGCCGATCAGGAGCGGCATCTTCAGCCCCTCGTGCTCGAATTCCTGGGCCACCTGCACCATCTCGTCGAGGCTGGGCGTGATCAGGCCGGAAAGCCCGACGATGTCGACCTCGTTGCGGATCGCCTCCTCGATGATCTTCGTGCAGGGCACCATCACGCCGAGATCGACCACCTCGTAGTTGTTGCAGCCGAGCACCACGCCCACGATGTTCTTGCCGATGTCGTGCACGTCGCCCTTGACGGTGGCCATGAGCACCTTGCCCCGCTTGGCGTGGGTCGCGCCGGACGCCTGCCGCTCCGCCTCCATGTGGGGCAAGAGGTAGTTCACCGCCTTCTTCATCACGCGGGCGCTCTTCACGACCTGCGGGAGGAACATCTTCCCCTCGCCGAACAGGTCGCCGACGGTCTGCATGCCCCGCATCAGCGGGCCCTCGATGATCTCGAGGCTCGTGGCATAGTGCCCTCGGGCGGCCTCCACGTCTTCGTCGATGTGGTCCACGATGCCTTTGACGAGGGCATGGGACAGCCGGGACTCCACGTCGAGGCTGCGCCAGGTGTCGGCCTGCTGGCCGCCCGTGCCCTCCTGCTTCTTCACGGTTTCGGCAAATTCGACGAGTCGCTCGGTGGCGTCGGGCCGCCGGTCGAAGAGCACGTCTTCGATCCGCTGCCTGAGGTCCGGCTCGATCTCCTGGTAGACGGCGAGTTGGCCCGCATTGACGATGCCCATCTCCATGCCCGCCTGGATGGCGTGGTAGAGGAAGCAGGAGTGCATGGCCTCGCGCACGACCTCGTTGCCGCGGAACGAAAACGAGATGTTGCTCACGCCCCCCGAAACCTTCACCGCCGGCATCGCCGCCTTGATTTGGCGCGTGGCCTCGATGAAGTTGACGGCGTATTTGTTGTGCTCCTCGATCCCGGTGGCCACCGTGAGAATGTTGGGATCGAAGATGATGTCTTCCGGGGGGAAGCCCGCCTTCTCCGTGAGCAGGCCGTAGGCCCGCCTGCAGATCGCCACGCGGCGCTCGACGTCGGTCGCCTGCCCCTCCTCGTCGAACGCCATCACCACGACCGCCGCACCGTGGCTGCGCACGATCCGGGCCTGCTCGAGGAACTTCTCCTCTCCCTCCTTCAGGCTGATGGAGTTGACGATTCCCTTGCCCTGGATGCACTTGAGGCCCGCCTCGAGCACCTCGAACCGCGAGGAGTCGATCATGATCGGCACGCGGGAGATCTCGGGCTCGCTGGAGAGGAGCGTGAGAAACTTCGTCATCACCTTGACGCCGTCGAGCATCCCCTCGTCGACGTTGATGTCGATGATGTTGGCGCCGTTCTCGACCTGCTGCCGGGCGACGCTGAGGGCCTCCTCGTAGCGTTCCTCCTTGATGAGGCGGGCGAAGGCGCGGGAGCCGGTGACGTTCGTGCGCTCGCCGACGACCGTGAAGCTGCTCTCGGGCCGCAGTTCGAGCATTTCGAGGCCGGAATAGCGGCTGCGCCGTGGCGGGGCCGCGGGCGTCCGCGGCGGGTAGTTCCGCATCACGTCGGCGATCGCCTTGATGTGCGCCGGGGTGGTGCCGCAGCAGCCTCCCACGATATTGAGCCAGCCGCTCTCCGCGAACTCCTTCAGCACCGAGGCCATCATCTCGGGAGTCTCGTCGAATCCGCCGAGGGCGTTGGGCAGGCC
>CAZDTC010000275.1:0-3848 GCA_964508125.1 uncultured Candidatus Kuenenia sp. | reverse complement strand
CGATGAGCTGCTTGGCCGCAGGGTTGGCAAGAATCTGCCGCGTCTGCTTCCAGAGCTTCTCGCGGTCGACCGCCGTGAGGCCGATGCGCCCGGGCTCGAGGCCGGCCAACCAGTCCTCGCCCTTCTTGGACAGGTTGCCGGTCGCGGTCAGGTACGAATCGGGGGCGACCTCGATGGCATCCCAAAACTGGGACTCGCCCAGTTCGTGCCAGAGGTGCAGGTTCTCCCCGTGCTTGAGAGCGGGGGTCTGCTTCCTCGTCCCTTGACCGAGAACTTTCCGCTCGTAATATCCGAGCGGCGAGGAATTGAAATCCTTGAGGTCACTCGCCGAGGTTTGCGGCCAGCCGAAATACTCGGCGGCTGGGACTCGGTGAATGACCGCCCGACCCCGGGTGACCGGGGCCGGGCGATCGGAAGTAGCAGCGGGCGGACTTGAACCGCCGACACCCGGCTTATGAAGCCGGTGCTCTAACCAACTGAGCTACGCTGCCCTGATGTGGGAAATATAGCCCGCTCGCTGCCGCACGTCAGCAGTTCGCCGTCCCACGGCTTCGCCACTCGTCAAACAGAGTGCTCACAGGGATCGCCACGGCCCTCGCGCAGATCCTGTACCCGCCACGGCGGGGTGAGGCCGCATGTGCCACGCGCGACCGGCGGCCAGCGGTACCACGCCCGAAACGTGTGGTAGGCGGGTGAATCGGGCAGGGGATAGGCGTCGAAGACCGCTCGCCAGCCCGCGAAGCGATCCCAGTCTTCTCGTTCCGGGAAGATGCCGAAATCAAACGCCGCGCAGACGCGATGCAGGTAGTCGGCCTGCGCCACGGGCGTGGGCAGATCGTGCGGAGGCTGGGCGACTTCAGGGTAGACGGAGTGGTCGAGAGGCATGGGTGGGCTCGCTGTCACGATCGCTGCGGGCAGAAGACCTCACGATACCACCGGCGAACCGTCGCGGCCTCCTCGCGCTGCTGGTCGTCGGCAATGCCAGGCAGCGGCCGCTGCGTCTCCAAGCGTTCGAGCGAATGGAGGACTTTTGCGGCTGCATCCCGCGCCGTCTGGCCTGCGTTCTTTTGCTCGTAGAGTTGCCAACATTCGGCATCGGTCATGAGGCCGCGCCGACACAGTTCATGAATGTCGCGAAGGTCACGCGGCGCTCCCCGCTCCACTAACGCGGTCATCTTGGCAGCCACGTTGTCCCGCAGCGTCTCGATGCGGACCGGAGGCCAGGCGGCCTCGAGCGTCGCATCGAGATAACGGTCGCGCGGGGCGATCTGCAGCGAAAAAACCTTTCGCGTTCCGTCGAGGAGCTCCAGGCTCACAGTCTCGCCCCACGCACGGCGGGCGCATGTGAGACCGTGACGCGTGGCGACCGTTCGCATGGCCTCATCAAGCAGCGCGTTTGTCGCTGCGGTCGGCGCTTCGGCCCACCACGCATCGAGGTCGAACGTCTCACGGTAGTCGACGTAATGGGCGAGCGCGATGCCACCGCCGATCACGATCTCGGCAGCCTCGTCGTGCCCGGCCAGAAATTCCAGCACCTCGCGTGCGAAGGGGCCGAGGCGCGACGGCGGCATAGGGGAAGGCGATGGCATGAGTGGAGACTGCTTCCGATGAAAACAACCCTCGATTCTACCGCGCAGCGTCGCCCTCGATCGCCACCGCCGCCAGCGCCTCAGGCTTGAGCGTGTGTGCACGGCCGAACCCGGCCACGAGGCGGGCCGAGAGCGGCGTGAAGGCCACGATCGAGAAGTCGCCGAGCTGGAAGAGGTCGGCCGCCTGCGGGTGCCTGGCGAGGTATGCCGCACGAAGCGCGGCGTAGTCGGCATGGTCGTGCGGGATGAACTCTGCGATGGCGGGAATCGACACCCGTGGCAGCGCCTGCGGCATCGCAGCCGATTCCGGAGCCGTGAGCAGGAGGCACACTTCCGGGGCCGCGAGCATGTCGCGCGTGTGGGCTGCGAGGCGGCTCACGTGCGTCACCAGCCGCAGGCCGGCAGCCGTCGAGGCCACCGCGATCGGCACCATCGAGGCGAACGGCAGGCCTTCGTGGAGCGTGGCGAGCGCCGCGGTGGTGCGCTCGCGCAACAGTCCACGCAGGATCGAACGGGCCACGTCATCCATGGAGTGATGCTCCTGTTTCGGAGGGTGAGGCTTCGAGGGATGACGGGCCGCGCGTGGCGGACACGAGGATCACCGCCCGTTTGCCGTCGGTGTGGTAGGGGTCGCCGGTGAGGTTGTGCTTGGGGGCCGATGCGGTGCAGGGGCCCACGCCGTCGACGTAGCCCGCCGCCTGCACGCGTCCCGCCTGGAGCAGGTCTTCGATCACGTAGTCGCGCGATTCGTCGACGTTGGGGTCGATCCGGTGCGTGGTCAGGTTCCAGGCCCGCGTCGTGAACCTGACGCCGATGTCGCGGCTCACCTGGCCCACCCACACAGGCGCCTTCTCGAACATGAGCGGCGTGAGCCAGAGCCGGAGGTGGAGCCGCTCGTTGATCGAGTGCCGGACCCGCTGGAGCGCGAGATCCTGCACACGGCCGAAGAGATGCAGCGGGCTCACCGGCGAATAGCGGTAGTTCGAGCCGAGCAGAAACGCGCGCACCGTCTTCCAGCATGTGGCGAGCGACACCGTCTCGCAGGCGTCCCACCGCGCGGCGAAGGCCGCGAGCAGCGCCTCGAAGGGTCCGATCACAACGAGGTTGACCGGATCGCCGGGGCGAGAGGCGGCCGCATTCGTGGTGGCCGGTGGCAGCGCCTCCAGCCGGGCGACGAGCTGCCGCACGTCGCACGGCTCCGGCGCTGCGGCCGCGCGCAGGGCGGAAAAATCCTCGTCCAGATAGTCGGCGGCGATGCCGGGCACCGGCACCGTGAACACGAAATCCGCGGGCACGGCGGCCTGAGGGTGGGCCAGCGAACGGAGGATGCCCCCCACCTCCGAGAGCCGCACGTGCACCACCTTCGTGCCCAGGTCGAGCGTCGTGAACACGAACCCCTCGGCCGTGTCGCCCGGAAGGATCGGCCCCAGGCGGAAGCCGCCGGCGGAGAACACGTCGTCCATCCGCCCATTGGCGAGCCAGGCCGTGACGATCTTGAGCGGCAGGAGCCCGAGCAGCGGCACGAACAGCCAGGCCATCGCCCCGAACGCCGACAGCCGGCGCGTGATCGAAAAATGATTCACCGCCGCGGCCTCGAGCGGCGTGAAGTAGCGGGGGTCGAGGCTCACCATCTGCAGCCGCAGGCTCTCGGCCGAGCGGTTCACGACCCGCACGAACACAGGCTGGATCCCGTGCTTCGCAAGGTCGCCCCCGAACCGCCGCCGGCTCTCGGCCGCCGAAAGCACGGCCACGGTCACAGCTGCGCGGTCGCTCTCCTGCGACATCGCACGCTCGAGAAAGCCCGTGAACGACTCCTCGGGCTCATACGGCGTCGTGATCAGGCGCCAGAGGCGCGTCAGGATGGTGGACATGGAAACAAAAAAGGGGACACTCCCCCTTGTTGCGAAAGAAGGAGTGTCCCCGTGATCGTGGAACTCTTCCGAACTACTCGACCAGGGCGCACGACGCCTCGACGACCGCGTCGATCTTGTCGTCGGACAGGCCGCCCTTCGCGAAGGCGTGATTGGCCTTCACCTTGCCCTCCTTGTAGCAGACGACCGTCACGTCGGCGTCGGGAGCGATCTTGAAGTCGGCCGGGCCGTCCTTGGCGTCTTCCGGCACCACGAAGGCGATCCGCGTGATGCCGTGCTTCGCGGCGAACTCCTCGGTGGCCTTCTTCAGGCTCTCGGCGTCGGCGCCGATCATGTTCACGAAGCTCGTGAGCTTCTCGTCCTGGTGCTCCTCGACCTCCTCCTCGAT